>CAZSAN010000129.1:0-4691 GCA_964604985.1 uncultured Candidatus Saccharibacteria bacterium
CTACGCTAAGCCCATGGTGCTGTACGGCCACCAGGCCTCCGACGAATATTATCATCTGTACCACGGCGCAGATGGCCTGGACGATCCAGCCATTGCGCACGGCACGGTGCCAGGCAGTGAAGAAGAAAGTTTCTCGCAGCTCGTTCAATGCGCTATAGCGTTTTCTTTCGCGGTCTTCCGCGCCGAAAGTTTTGATGGCCAGAGAATTTGTAATCACATCGGCCAGCTCACCGATCTGCTCGCTTTCCTTGGCTACGGCGGCGCGGCGGATCGGCATACGCCGTTTCGTTAGGAACACTATCAAATATTCAGTCAGCACCCATATGACTAACACCGTAAGGCCCAGAGGCAGGCTGTAATACATCATGATCGCCAAGGCTATGACCACGCTGATCAATTGCGGTACGAAGTTGAAGAAAAGCGTATCGGTGAACATCGTGTAAACTTTGGCGAAGCGGCTTGCTTGGGTGACTATGGAGCCGCTGAACCGGTTCGCAAAAAAAGAGTAGTCCTGGTAAACGAGATAGTCGAAGCAGTCGTTATATAGGTCTACGTTGACGCGGTGGTTCAATCCGGAGACCCCCCTATCGTCCGTGAAGTAGCCCGCCAGCACCAATCCCGCCTGCAGCGCGCCCGTGAAGATCAAAAGCCCGACATTGATTACATGCTTGTCGATGAGCTGACCAAGCACCACGGCCACCAGGAATGGCGTTATAGTAGCTTGCAATGCCAGCACCAGGCTGAACGAGAAACTAGTAAGCGTCAGCCACGGATAACGCCGCCAGTAGCTCATATACAGTAGTATGGCCTTGAAATTCGGCCGTTCGATCGTGGGGTTTTCCATCAACTACAGTGTAGCAGCTAGGCTTAATCTTCCATGAAGCCGCCGGATTGATGTTCCCATAGCTTGGCATATATGCCGTCCTGCGCCAACAGCTCCTTGTGCGAACCCTGCTCGGCTATCCGGCCTTCCTCCATCACTATTATGCGGTCCATCTTCTGGATGGTGCTCAGACGATGGGCTATGACTATGGCGGTTCGGCCCTCCATGAGCTTCCATAGGGCGTCCTGAATCAGCACCTCGCTCTCGGAATCCAGGGCCGAAGTCGCTTCATCCAGCACCAGTATGGGCGCGTTCTTAAGCATGGCCCTGGCTATGGCCACGCGTTGTCGCTGGCCGCCGCTAAGCTTGACGCCGCGTTCGCCGACCAGCGTGCCGTAACGTTCAGGCAGCGTAGTGATGAAGTCATGGGCGTGGGCCATCTTCGACACGGCCACCACTTCTTCATCGCTCGCCTCCGGTCGCCCATAGCGTATATTGTCCATAAGACTGCGATGGAAGAGCAGGGGATCCTGCGGTACGTAGGCGATATGCTTGCGCAGGTCGCGCTGACGTATGTGTGCTATATCCTGGCCGTCTATGGTAATCCTGCCACCATCCAGGTCCATGAAACGCGACAACAATCTGGCCAGGCTGCTCTTACCGCCGCCCGAATGACCTACCAGGCCTATTTTTTCACCGGGCTTTATCCTTAGGTCCAGCGATTTGAAAAGCGGGTGTTCGTTACCTTCTTCATAGCGGAAACTCACATCTTCGAAGTCTATACGTCCGCGGTGTATGCGGACCGGTTCCGGTTCGGGTGGATCCTGGATGGCCGGTTCCATCTGCAATATCTCCGTCATGTCCGCGGCATCACCAAGGGCGCGGTTGATGTTGCGGATTATGAACATGAACTGCCATAGCCGCTCTGTGAGTGCGAGCGTGTAGGTAAGTGTCAGATACAGGGCGCCTATAGGGGCGTGCAAGGTTACCACGCCTATCATGCCTCCACCGAATGCCAGGATCTTCACGAACGCTATGCCGCCGCGGCTGATTGTCTCATTCTTCATCTGTACGTTCATGAGCTTGAAGTGGGCGGCGGCTTTCTTGGCGGTCTGTTTTTCAAATAGCTTGGTCTCGGTAGTCTCGCCGGCGAATGCCCGGATGGTGGCGACGTTCGTTATGGCATCCGCCAGCTTGGCGGTCGTCTCGCTCTCGCTATTGGAGAGTTTGGTGTTGTACGGTATCTGACGGCTCATCAACCTGTATATCACGAAACAGAAGATCAGACAGACGCCGGTGAACACCAAGGCGTAAGCCGGGCTTACTATCAGCAACACTATCAACGAGGCGAAGAAGGCGGTGACGCCATTCACGATGTTCCAGTTAAAGACGTCCATCAGCATCTCGTATGAACGCACGAACTTGGTGGCCTGGGAGACCAAGGCGCCCCCGAAACGGTCCGAATGGAACTTGTTGTCCATATATTCAATGTGACGGAATATGTGTTCCGTGATCTTCTTCATGGCCTTTATCTCGTAGCGCCAGACCGACATGGCCTGGGTCTGCCATATGATCATGGTTGCGACCGCCGATACGCTATAGACGACAAAATAGGGCAATATGCTGTGTATGCTTATGGACTGCCCCGTGGAATATAGGTGCTGCAGGCGGTTGAAAGCCTCTGCTATCACGAACTGGGGAATCACATTGTCAGCCAGGGTAGCAAGCATGGAGCCTACGGTGCCATACCAGAATAGGAAAGGGTACGGCTTGGTAAAGCGCCAGAATATCTTGAGCGTAGGTATAACGGTGGGGGTATGGCTATCGGGTTTCATGGGGCGCTGCCTCCTGCAGCGCGTCTGTGCTTAGCTTGTATTGAATATGTTGGTTACGTTATGTGTTCGTAAAGGGGTTAGCACGTCTGGATGACGGCAACGCCGGTCAGGGTATTCGTTTGGGTATGCATTTGTGGCCGCCTCCGGTTATATCATCGATCGTTACGGTCGATGAAGTTGCTAAATAATGTCTACCATCGTATACTATAACCCTTATGAATGCAAACAAAGGGCGGCGGCTTAAGAGGCGGTGACATGGAAGGTACGCCGCTGTCCGTCGAAGAGGCAGATAATCAGGAATCGCGTCTGAAGAAAGAGCTTGCGGAACAAGCTGAACGCGAAAAAAAATTGAAAAAACCGGAAAAATTAGGGTTTTTCGCCGTAGAATCCGAACCCGAACAGGCGCCGCCTGATTTCCCGCCCCCGCCCGTGGAAGCGCTTCCGCGCAGGACCGAGGAAGAGCGCCCGATAATACCTAGGCCGCCATTGGAGACCCCTAAGGTCAAAGCTGAAACCCCGCTTACCGGTATGCACGTGGAAGCCTTAAGCCAGGCTGAGCTGCTGGACCTGGCCTCCAACATAGTCGTGGATGGTAACAGTCTGCGCCATGCGTATGAGACCCGCATGATAGGCGAGCATGGTCTGCGCAGACTCGTGGCCGAATACGAGCGCGGTGGAGATATGAGGGAGGCCCTCCGGCGCGAGATCCTGGAGCACCAGATAGACTTTGAGAGGGACCCTGCCATGCGCGACCTAGCCGTACAGGACCCCGCATCAGATGACGCCCAAGAGGCCGATGGCGACACACCGCCTTTCCTAGAAAAGTTGTTCCAGGGCTCCGAAGAGTCCGAGGAAGACAAGCCGGGAGACAAGCCGAACGAACACGCCCGGCCCTTTGACGACAGCGATGACAGCCATGCCTGGCGGAGCCATGGCGGAAACCGGTCCAAAGCTGCCTTGGATGCCCTTTTCGTATCGGTCATCAGCATCCTGCTGTTACTGGTCATATTCATCTACATAAGCCGCCACTAGGAGTTATACTGTCCATATGCAGAAGATACTCCTTTATTACAAGTTCACCCCCCTAGCGGATCCGAATGCCGTACGCCTATGGCAGAGGGCTGTCTGCGAGAAACTTGGCCTGAAAGGCCGCATCCTGATATCAGAACATGGTATCAACGGCACCGTCGGTGGCGATATGAAGGCTTTGAAGGCCTACGCCAAAGAGACCAAATCCTACGCACCGTTCAAGGACACCTCATTTAAGTGGAGTGAAGGCGGCCGGGACGATTTCCCCCGGCTATCCGTAAAGGTGCGCCCGGAAATAGTAACCTTCGGTGTGCCGGACAGGATCAAGGTTGATGACTCAGGCGTGGTAGGCGGCGGCAAGCGGCTTAGGCCCGAACAGGTACATAAGCTTGTGGCTGAACGTGATGATGTAATCTTCTTTGACGGCAGGAACGCCTATGAGGCCGAGGTCGGCAGGTTCAAGGACGCGGTCGTAGCCGACGTAAGGCACACCCGTGATTTCCCCGAAGAGCTGAAAAAACCCAAGTATGAGCAACTGAAGGATAAGCCGGTGGTCACTTACTGCACCGGCGGTATACGCTGCGAGGTGCTGAGCATGCTCATGAAACAGGAAGGTTTCAAAGAGGTGTATCAGATTGACGGCGGCATCGTTAAGTACGGCGAAAAGTACGGTGACGATGGCCTATGGGAAGGCTCATTATACGTGTTCGACGAGCGCATGGGCACCAAGTTCTCGGACAAGGCTTCGGACATAGGGCGTTGCAGTCACTGCGGCGCCCAGACCAGCAATTATGAGAATTGCGCCGACAAATCATGCAACGACCTGATACTCATATGTGAGGAATGCGTGCCGGAACAAAGTTACTGCGTACGCCACGCGCTGACAGCATGATATGAAGCTCATCGTGATACATGGTCCGCCGGCGGCTGGAAAACACACGGTGGGCAAGAAGCTGGCAGAACTAACAGGGTATAAATTCTTTTATAACCATCTGACGGTGGAT
>CAZSAN010000130.1:0-4557 GCA_964604985.1 uncultured Candidatus Saccharibacteria bacterium
GCCCTGCTGGATATACAGCGCCGGTTAAGGCGCAAGGGCTACGACATCAACCGTATACTGAACCATTCGCTGTTCGCCATAGAGGACCTGTCTTTCAACTGCATGCTAATACGGGCCAACTCCCACCTGAGAGATATCGCCAAGGCCCTGCGGGAAGACCTCCCCGAAGACCTGGAGGCCAGCATGAAGAAAAGCGAGAAGACATTGGAAGAATTATGGGATCCTTATTCACAGCAGTACTACTCCCGCGACTTCATAACCCATAGGCTTTTGAAAATACCGACGGTCGCGACACTTCTCCCCTTGTACGCCGGTTGCATCTCCAAGGAGCGCGCCAAACAGCTGGTACGCCACCTGGAAAACGACCACGCGTTCGGACCGGCCTATCCTGTGCCTAGCGTGTCCGTGAACTCACTATGGTTCCACCCCAAGCTCTACTGGCAAGGTCCTGCTTGGGTCAATATGAACTGGCTCATAATAGACGGCCTGAACAGGTACGGTTTCAAGGAGCAAGCCAAGGCGTTGCGCGAAAGCACGCTGGACATGGTCGGCAAGGCCGGCTGTTATGAATATTTCGACCCGCTCACCGGCGAACCGTGCGGCGCCGAGAACTTCTCGTGGACCGCCGCGCTAACGATAGACCTATTAAAGGGCAAGTAGCTCCAGATCTGTACTGCGGACCGTAGGACGTAGTCCGAGCGTGTCGAAGGTCTCACTCGCCGCCCACCTGCCCAAGAAGACTCCGGGTGGATCATCGTTCCAGGTGGCATAACATGAGACTTCTTGGGATAAGTTATCGTTCAATATGGTAGTCGTTATGATATCGACCGGTATTATAGCTGACGCCAAGCGTCTCCACTGCAGCGCGTTATAGGTCTGTCGGCCAGGACTCAGCAGCGCTACGGCCTGCTCATCCGTCAGGCTTTCCGACAGACCGAAGAAACGGCGCATTTCCCTTACTTGACTACGGCCTTTGGAGCCGTCGGAGCTAACCCCTAACGTCGCTGGTGCGTTCTTGCCGTTGACAAGCACGAGGCCCCAAGCCCGGTCTTCAGGAGGCCCGGCTTCGCCTAAACCCTCGAGCGGGTCGTACGAGCCTAATCTGTACGGCGGAGCCTCGTCCTCGCCGTCGCCGCGGGGACCCAGGCGGATAGGATTGCCCGCGAGCCAGTTGTCCTGGATGCCCCAGGTGCTTCTGTCTTCCTCCAGCCCAAGTTCAGCCAGTTCCGCAGGTGGCTCCCATTCGATGGGCAATAGATACCTATTGTTTATGATCGACCATCCATTACGTTCTACTAAGTTGTATGGCAACGGATGATTACCTTGGAGCGCGGACCAATCGGATATGGTGAAATGACGGGGTACGAAGACCGCTTCGGGGGCCATGCCTGCTTCCTGCATCCTTTTATACCAAGGCAGAAGATCCATGATATCGTCGCTGAACTCCTCGATTGCCGGCAGGGCGTTGTCGGCAGCCAGACCCTCGTACATGAAGTTTCCAAGCCGACTTTGCCTAGGCATCTTTCCTTCTAGGAGGACGGCTTCCAGAGCGCAGCGTGCAAATTCATAGGCGTCACCTACCGCTTGTTCATAAGGCGCCTTGTCCAGGTAATCATCCCTCGCATCGGGAACGGATCCGACTATATGCGGTTCGGGCCATGGCTCAATACCCGCCGGAGCAGGCTCTTTGCCAGGGCCGTCTGCTAAAGTCATAGACTATTATAATACCATTTTATATTAATTTTTTCCAGAGCTAGTCGTCGTTCATGCTGGGGCGCTCCAGCAATTGGGGTTCGATGGCGGCCTCGGAGTCCGCGATCTTGACTATGTCGCGGTCGATCTTGCCCAGTTCCTTGTAGGTGGAGTTGTAATGGCCCACGGTGGTACCCAGGCTATTACCCAACTTGACCATGTAAGCGTTGTGAGCGATCAGATGTTTCTGCAGCTGTTCGATGTTCTTGCGGATCTTCTCCGTGTCTTTGTGGATCTCGATGGAGCGCAGGCCCTGGGCGATGGTCTGCAGCATGGCGCTCAGAGTGCTCGGGCCGACGATTGTGACCTTCTTCTCTACCGCATACTGCATCAGATTGCGGCCCGACACGTTGCCCACGCCGACTTTGTTGGCCAGCAGGTCGTAGTAGATGGCTTCGGACGGGATGAACATCAGCGCCTGGTCCAGCGTGCCCTTGCCCGGCCTGATGTACTTGGCAGTCTCGTCGATGCGCTTCTTGACGTCTTCCTTGAAGGCCCGCGTCAGCTCCGACTTCTCGGCGTTCTCGGCTTCCAGCAAGCGGTTGTAATTCTCTAGCGGGAATTTGCTGTCCAACGGCAGCAGCTTGTCGTCCAGCTTGATGACAGCGTCGACCACCAGCCCCTCGCCTAGTTTGTGCTGCAATTCGAACGTGCCGGCGGGCAGTACGTTCTCCAGGATCTGCTTCAAGTAATATTCGCCTATGACGCCTCGCTGCTTGGGATTCTGCAGAACACTTTGCAGCGTTTTGAGCTCGGATGCGATATCGCCGACGTTCTTGTTGGTCTTGTCCAGCTCGGTCAGCTTCTGTGTGACGTCGGCTATGATCTTGGCGCTAGCCTGGAACTGTGCGGCCATCTGTTTGTTGCTGCGGCCCATCTGTTCGCTCAGCTGTTTCTGCAGGCCATCCTTGAGCTCCGACATCGATTTGTTGAGCTCCGTCATATCAGCCTTGAGCAGCAGCGCGCTATCCGAATCCGACTTGGGCTTGCGCAGCAACATGAAAATGACCGCGGCGGCCAGTACGATCGACAGAACCCCCAGAACTATCAGTGCTATAACCATAGCTCTATTCTAGCAACAAAGACTTAATTCTTGATGGTGACGGTGGTGCCGACCGGCGCCCAGCCGTAAATCCACTTGGCGGTAGCCAGCGGCAGCTCCACGCAGCCATGCGAGGCATCGGACGACGACGGACTGACCTTGCCGAATTCATTAGGCGAACGCCAGGTAGCGTCATGGAAGCCATAAACGCCGTACTGATTGCTCAGGAAAGGCATCCAGTAAGACACCGGGTCCTTCCAGCTGCCAGTTATGTCCGTACCCGTGAGCACGGTATCGGTGTGTTTCTGGTAGATATGATAGGTTCCGGCGGGCGTCAACGTAGCCTCATAGTTAGTATTACCGGTTATGACCGGTGAGGTGTAGACCGTGCTGTCGCCGGAGCAGGCCCATAGCTTGCGCTGGCTGATGCTTACCAGGACAAGCTTGTTCAGCGAATTACCAGCACATTTATTCGCGGCTTTGGAAGGAGCGGCTACCGTGGCGGCCGCGGCCGACGGCCCGGACGGGGAAGACTTGGACGATTGCGACTGCGAGGCCCGGGAAACGTCCGCCGCCGGTTTGACGCCGCCTATCCCGCGCACCAGCGGCACTACGGCCGCGGCCGCCACCACCAACAAGACGACCAGCAGCTTCCGCGGTATAAGCCTGTGCCGCGCCGAAGATATATAAGGCTGCGGCGCATGATCCGGCCGGCGCGCCGAATGATAATACGAATATGCCCCCAGACTGCCTGGGCGGACGGTCTTGCTTTCAAGTGACGAAGCCATAGTAGCCTATACTACCCTGTTTGTTTTTGTTAGCTGTATTTATTTTTATAGGACCGGGTACAGTATAACACTCAAGCCCGTCAGACAAAACGCGTAACCGTAAACATGAATATCACGCCTAATGAAAGACCACCAGCTTGAGATCCAGAGCCTGTGCGCGGATTGCCGTAAATCATAAGACCCGGGACGAAATGCGCCCGGGTCGTTAGGAAGCCTCACACTTCCTATTACTTAGCTTAGTCCCGCCATGGGCTAAATTCAAGTGGTATTTATCACATTTTATACCCCTGTTAAGTATAGCCCGGCCGACCAAGTTGCCAAGCCCCCGACTAAGCCGATACAATATAGGTGATAATGCTTACAGCACCGCTTCCCCCCACGAGCAAAGCAGGCCGTTCATGCACCCCGGCATAGGCACCGAACTGCTCATCATAGAAGTTTTCCTGCTGGTTTTATGCTCGGCCGTATTCTCCGGCCTGAACATCACCATCATGGCCCTGGACATGAACGACCTGAAGCGCAAGGCCAAACTGGGAAACGTCCAGGCAAAAAGGGTCCTGCCCTTGCGCCGCCGCCTGCACCTGACCATGTCCGCCATACTGCTGGCCAACATAGCCACCGTATCGGCGACCTCGCTGGTGCTGGACCAGCGGCTCAACGGCTGGCTGGCCGGAGCCGTCAGCACCCTCCTCATCGTCATCTTCGGCGAAGTCTTCCCGCAGGCCCTGTTCGCCAAGAACCCTCTTGCATGGACCAGTACTTTCGCCCCCCTGCTGAAGGCTTCCGTAGCCGTCACCTACTTCGTGAGCAAGCCGCTCCAGATCTTGCTGGATAAGCTGTTCCCGCATCACGGTTCGGCCCTGCAGAGCCGCGAGGAGCTGGGGCTTATGGTCAGCGAACATCAGGACAACCGGTCCAGCGAGCTGGACGATGACGAGATAGAGATCATGAAGGGCGCCCTGTCGTTAAGCGAAA
>CAZSAN010000131.1:0-3707 GCA_964604985.1 uncultured Candidatus Saccharibacteria bacterium
GCACCGGTAGCCAAGGCTGCCGAGCCTAAGCCGGCCCCATCGCCAAAGCCCGAGCCCAAGCCGGAAGCCGCTGCCAAGGCCGCCAAACCGGCTTCTGCCGCCACGTCCGCCAAGAAGCCCGCGCCCAAGAAGCCGGCAGCCAGCGCCGCCAAAGCGGCTAAGGAGTCCAAGTGATGAATACCTATAGCGCCAAACCGAGCGATGTGACCCGTAAGTGGTATGTGGTCGACGCCTCCGAGGCCCCATTGGGCCGCGTAGCCACGCAGGTAGCCCAGCTCCTGACCGGCAAGGGCAAGCCGCAGTTCACGAAGCATATAGACTGCGGCGACTTCGTCGTGGTGATAAACGCCAAGGACCTGGTGGTCACCGGCGGCAAGGAAGCCAAGAAGACCTATTACCACCACACTGGCCACCCTGGAGGCATCAAGTCCGCCAGTCTGGCCGAAAAGCAGTCCAAGGATCCAGCTTTCGCCATCACACATGCGGTACGCGGGATGCTTCCGGTTAACAAGCTGCGAGACGGCCGCCTGCAAAGACTCAAGGTGTATGAAGGCGCCGATCACAAGCACGAGGCGCAGAAACCCACCCCAATATCCGTAAAGGAAGGTAAATGATGGCACAGAACAATTACTTCTATGGACTTGGCCGGCGCAAGAGTTCCACGGCCCGCGTCCGCCTTATGACGGGCAAGGGCGCCATAACCGTGAACGGCAAGTCCGCCGAGGAATACTTCTCGGGCAGCAAGTATCTGCTGGCCAAGCTTCAGCAGCCGTTCGTCGTCCTGGACAACGTGAACAAGTTCGACGTCAGCGCCGTGGTCTCAGGCGGCGGCCACGAGGGCCAGGTAGAGGCCATCCGTCTCGGAATCGCCAAGGCCTTCGTCGCTTTGAATGAAGACTTCAAGTCTACCCTGAAGCGGGCCGATCTGTTGACCCGCGACGCCCGCGAGCGCGAGCGCAAGAAGTTCGGCCTGAAGGGCGCCCGCAAGCAGCGTCAGTTCACCAAGCGCTAACCCGCTCCTTAGGTAGTAAGCAGTTGACCTCTATTGACAAAAGGTGTATATTACACCTCATGTCAACGCAGAGCAGCAAACAGTACTGGTTTACCGGCATCACTGATGGCGGTAGTTTCTGCGCGTAAACGATAAAGCGACAATAAAGCAAGAATGACCGCCACGAAGGCGGTTTTTTAATAGGAATACAGGTATAATCTAAGGAATAATATGACAGCAGACGATGAAGCGCGACGGGTAGGCATACTGGTCGAATCAGCAAGGATAAAGAAGGTTCTGACCGGCATACAGCGGCAGGTCGAGTCGGCTACGCTCAAAACGACGGCCGGCCTGCTGGAGAGCGCGCGGGGCGAGCTGGGATACGACCTCCCGCCGGATAATGCCGAAGCGGATATGACCGACGTCCGGATCGGCCGGAAGACGGCCGTGGTGACGCCGCGCCTATTGTCATCCGTACTTCCCGTATCAGCCAGGTCTGCAGATACTACCCGCGACTCACGGCAGGCCATAACCGACATAGTGGCGCACAAGGACGGACGCCTGATGGCGGTGGTCGGTCCATGCTCCATACACGACCCCAAAGCAGCCATGGAATACGCCGGCCACGTCCGCGAATGGAGGAACAAGTACGGCGATGACCTGGAAGTCGTCATGCGGGCATATATGGAAAAGCCCCGGACCGAACTGGGCTGGAAGGGTTTCATCTACGATCCGCTGCTGGACGGGTCTGATGATATAAACCTGGGCCTGGTGGCGACGCGCATGCTGTCGTGCAGGATCACCGATATGGGCGTACCTATCGCCATGGAGCGGCTTAATGCTCTGACGCCCCAGTATGTCAACGCTCTGGTAGCCTACGATGTGATCGGCGCCCGCAATACCACGGACCAGAAGTCCCGCGAGTACGCCTCGGCCACCTCTTCGCCGGTGGGCTTCAAGAATACTCCGGAGGGCAGCACAACCGCCGCAGCCCAGGCCATAGTCTCTGCTGCTGGCGCGCACGCCTTCCTGGGCATGAACATGGACGGCGCCCCGACCCAGCTCAACAGCAAGGGCAACCCCACGGGCCACATCATACTCCGCGGCGACGCCGATGGCCCCAATTATTCGGCGGAGCACATAGCCAAGGTCAGGGAGCTCCTGGACAAGAAAGGCTTGCAGGCATCCATACTGATCGATGCTTCGCATGGCAACAGCGGCAAGAGGGCTGCCAACCAGATGAAGGTCATAGACGACGTCTGCCGGCAGGTTGCCGGCGGGGAGGACGCTATAATCGGAGTCATGGTAGAGAGCAACCTGGAGGCCGGTAACCAGAAGCTGGGCGACCCCGAAGATCTCGTATACGGCTGCAGCATAACCGACGAGTGCGTCGACGTGGCCGAGACAGAACGGATGCTTGCCAAGCTGGCAGCAGCCTCGCGCGAAAGGCGTTCCGCATGAAGACCACCGACACAGTGCTCGATAAAATAGTAGCCGACAAGAAAGCCTATCTTGCAGATCAGAAGCGTCAGAAACCGCAGTCCCGGCTCGAGCGGGAGCTGGCCGGCTCCGAAGCATCGGAAGAACCCGGCTTCTTCGAAGCGCTCAAGCAGGGTCAGGGCCCCAGGATCATAGCGGAGGCCAAGAAGGCCAGCCCTAGCGCCGGCGTATTCAGGCGTGATTTTTCGCTCGCAGAGATCAACGATGCCTATCAGAGCGCGGACAGCATAGTCGCCATATCCGTCGTGACCGAGGCGAAACATTTCCAAGGCAGCGAAGATTTCCTGAAATATTTTGCCAGCCACAATACTCACAAAAAACCCTTGCTTCGCAAGGATTTTTTATTTGATCCCTATCAGATCCTGGAATCCAGGCTGCTCGGTGCCCATGCCTATCTGTTAATAGCATCCTTGTTTGACAAGGAAGAGCTTGCCGACCTGGTCGGCTTCGGCCTGGAAAACGGCCTGGAGCCGTTGGTGGAGGTGCACACGCAGGACGAGCTCGACATGGTCCTGCAGACCCAGGCCCGATGTATCGGCGTGAACGCCCGCGACCTTAAGACTTTCGACATGGACTTAAGCCGCCATGAGCTGCTTAGGCAGTTGGATGATAGCTACGCGCGCGTGGCGGAATCCGGCATAGATGACGCCAAGTACCTTAAACGTGTATCGGAGTACGCCGATGCCGCCCTGATCGGTACGAAATTCATGAAGGACGAAGGCATAATACCTGCGCTGCGGACGTTGGAGCTGTTGCCATGAAAGGTTATTTCGGGGATTACGGCGGCCGTTACGTGCCGGAGATGCTTCAGGGCGAGCTGGAGCTGCTGGCCGCTACCTACGACAGGCTCAAAGATACTAAGGAATTCAAGGACGAACTCCATAGGCTGCAGACGCAGTACAATAGCCGGCCTACGCCGCTGGTTTATGCCGATAACCTGACCAAGAAGGTCGGCGGCGCCAAGATCTACCTAAAGAATGAGGGCATGAACCACACCGGTGCGCACAAGATCAACCATTGCCTGGGGCAGGCGCTTGTCGCCAAGCATCTGGGCAAGACCCGCCTGATAGCCGAGACCGGCGCCGGCCAGCACGGCGTGGCTACCGCGACCGTGGCGGCCAAGTTCGGTTTTGAGTGCACGATATATATGGGCGAAATCGACATGAAGCGCCAGCGGCCTAACGTGGTGCTCATGGAAATGCTCGGCGCCGAAGTC
>CAZSAN010000132.1:0-4528 GCA_964604985.1 uncultured Candidatus Saccharibacteria bacterium
GGGTCTGGCCAAGCTGCCGCGCAATTCGTCTCCTACCCGCCGCACTAACCGTTGCGTCGAGACCGGCAGGCCGCGTTCCTATATGCGCCAGTTCGGCCTTAGCCGCATAAGCTTCCGCGAACACGCAGTCAAGGGTGAGATACCCGGAGTAACGAAATCGAGCTGGTAGGAGTATATATGAGCAAGACAACAACCGACCCAATAGCCGATATGCTTACCCGCATACGCAATGCCATAGCGGTCCGCAAGACCGAGGTGAATCTGCCGCACTCCAGGATCAAGGAGTCGGTGGCCCGCCTGCTAGAGGAAAACGATTTCATAGACGGCGTTTCCGTCAGCGACGCGTCCATTGGCAAGACCCTGACGGTCAGGATCAACGGTGATTCCGGCAATGCGCGCATCACCGAGATAGTCCGCATGAGCAAACCGGGGCGCCGGCACTATGTCAACGCCAAAGAGATCCCCGTGGTCAAGCACGGGCGTGGCATGGTCATAGTATCCACATCCCGCGGTATCATGAGCGGCCAACAGGCCAAGACCGAGCACGTGGGCGGTGAATTAATCTGTAAGGTTTACTAAGGAAGGTAAAGGAAAGACATGAGCCGAGTAGGAAAACTGCCGATCACCGTACCCAGCGGCGTGACAATCACTGCTACGCAGTCTGAGATTACCGTCACAGGCGGTAAGGGTACGCTTACCCAGGCCACCATGCCGGGCGTGAAAGTTGCGCAACAAGACCAGGAACTGATAGTCACACGGGACAATGATGAGCCGAAGATCCGTGCCAGCCATGGGTTGATGCGCGCCTTGCTGAACAACATGGTCACCGGTGTAAGCCAGGGCTTCACCAAGAAACTGGAGCTTAACGGCGTGGGCTACCGCGTCGCTCTGCAGGGCACCGACCTGAAGCTGAATGTCGGCTTGTCGCACGATGTTATCTACAAAGTGCCTGCCGGGGTAACGGTAGCGGTCGAACAGAACAGCATAGTAGTCAGTGGGATAGACAGGCAGCAGGTCGGTCAGGTCGCGGCCGAGATCCGGGCTATCAAGAAGCCTGAACCTTACAAGGGCAAGGGCATCAGGTATGCAGGTGAACGCATAATCCGCAAGTCCGGTAAGTCCGGAAAGGAAAAGGCATGAGTAAGCAACTAGAGCATAAATTACATAACAAGGCCCAGCGCCATAGGCGCGTGCGCTCGGTGGTAAGCGGTACCGCTAAGCGGCCCCGCCTGCACGTACACGTAAGCAACATGCACGTCATCGCTCAGCTTATCGATGATGATGCCCGCAAGACCTTGGCTTATGTAACGACGGCCGGGCAAAAGTCGCTTAAGGGCAGCATGACCGAAAAAGCTGCATGGGCCGGCACCGAGATAGCCTCCAAGGCGAAGGCTGCCAAGGTCAAGTCCGTAGTATTCGACAGAGGAGGCAAACTATACCATGGCCGCGTGGCGGCCTTGGCTGATGCCGCACGTAAAGCAGGATTGGAGTTTTAGATATGGCAGATGGCAAACCCGCAAGCACCCAACGGCGCGCCAGGCGCCCCGATATCCAGCCCGAAGAGAAGCAATTCGATGAACGCACCCTGCACATCGACCGCGTAGCCCGCGTCGTCAAAGGCGGCCGCCGCTTCCGCTTCCGCGCACTGGTAGTGGTAGGCGATCGTAAACACAAGGTCGGTGTAGGTTCCGCCAAGGGTACCGATGTGACCTCCGCCGTATCCAAGGCTACCGAGGTGGCCAAGAAGAGCTTCATAGACGTATCCCTATACAAAGGCACGCTCCCGCACGAGGTAGAGCGCAAGGTCAGCGGCGCCCGCATACTGCTGAAACCCGCCAGCCCCGGCACTGGCCTGATAGCCGGCGGCGCCGTACGGACTATACTGGAGGTCGCCGGCGTGAAGAACGCCTTGAGCAAGTCCTTGGGTTCGTCCAACAAGACCAACATAGCTTATGCGACCATAGAGGCCCTGGACAGCCTGGTGCCGGCAGATAAATGGGTTACATCCAGAGCGCCCAAGAACGGCTCCTCAAACACGAAGAAGCCGGTTAGCAAGAAACCAGCCGCCAAGAAACCGGTTGCAGCGAAGGATAAGGCTTGATGATGAAATATCACCAGTTGACATCGACAAATACCAAGGCGTCCAGGCGAGTAGGCCGTGGCATCGCTGCCGGACGCGGCAAGACTGCCGGACGCGGCACGAAGGGTCAGAAGGCTCGGGCCGGTTCCAGTGCCAAGCCTGGCTTTGCCGGCGGTTCCAACCCCCTGATGAAGAAACTCCCCAAGCTGCCTGGTTTCCGCAGCCATCACGCGCCCGCAGAGGTCGTGTATACCGGTCAGTTGGAGCAATTCGCAGGCAAGGCTGAACCTATCACCGCCCAACTGCTTGCGGACGCAGGCCTCATAAGCAGCCCGTATGTGAAGGTGAAGCTGCTTGCAAAGGGTGAACTGACCAAGAAGGTGACAGTGAACCTACCTGCCGCAAGCGCCAGTGCTACAGAGATGATAGAAAAGGCTGGCGGAGGCTTCAACGAGGTAGCCCGTCTTTCCCGGCCCAAGACTTCGACTAAGGCCTCTAAATCTGACAAGCCGTCCAAGTCGGACGTGGCCAAACCATCCGTTTCAGCGGCGCCTAAGACCTCCGAATAGTCGTTAGATTCAGTACCGTACTTATACCGCCCATGAAACTGCTCATGGCTAAATCTTCGCATATGTGTACAATCTAGCTATGGCAGAACGAGCAGCTCTCTTAGACAGTATCAACCCAAGCGCCCACGACGTTTTTGAGAGGGCCGGCTTCGAAGTGGTCACGTTCGACAAATCGGCTACGCCAGAACAGCTGGCTGAATTGACTGCTGAGGCGCGGGTGCTGGGCGTGCGCTCAGGCCCTGAAGTCCCGTGGATGGCCATGGGCGACGGTCTTGAGGCCATAGGCGTCTTCGGCGTGGGCACCAATCATATAGACATGACCGAAACTACGGCTTCCAGAGGCAGAAGCGCAGGCGAGCGGGGAGTAGCTGTCTTCAACTCGGCGCACGAGAACACGCGTTCCGTGGCCGAGCTTGTCATGGGCAGCACCTTTTCCTTGCTACGCGGATTCGGCGACCATAACCGCGCCATGCACGATGGCCGCTGGACCAAGGGCGACGGTCGCGAGGTACGTGGCAGGACCATTGGCATCGTCGGCTATGGCAGCATAGGCGCGCAGGTGTCGGTATTGGCCGAGGCGGTGGGCATGGACGTGGTAGCGTTCGATCCCAATCCGCCGGGTCCGCCCCAGGGGCGCGCCCACATGGCTGCCAGCCTAGAGGAGCTGCTCTCGGTTGCCGACGTAGTTACGTTGCACGCTCCCGGCAGCAAACAGACCAGACATATGATAGATGCTGCGCGGCTTGAGAGAATGAAGCCGGGCGCTTACCTAATCAATGCCGCCCGTGGCGATCTGGTCGATTATGAGGCGGTAGCCGAAGCGCTAGACAGCGGTCATCTTGGCGGCGTAGCAGTAGACGTATATACTGACGCATCCGTCGGCTATACCGAGCCTGCCAAGAAAGGTGATGAATTCGAGCATGTGCTCCGCGGTCACGACCGGGTACTGCTGTTGCCTCACATAGGCGGCTCAACCATAGAAGCGCAACGCAGTATCGGGCAGACTGTAGCATCACGGGTGGTCGAGTATCTGCGTACCGGTACTTCCAGGGGTGCCGTGAATATTCCTCAGCTCAACCTGCCGCCGCTTAGACCGGGCATGGGCCGTTTGCTACACCTGCATGATAATGAGCCCGGTGTCATGGGGGAGCTAGGCGAGATGCTGGCAGCCCGCAAACTGAATGTGGCCCGCACCGCCCAGGAGACCACGCCTTACATAGGCTACGTAGCGTTCGACGTAGAAGGCCGGGTACCCGAGGAACTGGTAAGGTCGTCATACGCTAACGTGACCGAAGCGCGTCGCGCCAGGGCGCTGTTCGAAGACTACGAACGATAAATCGCGCGCCTAACACTCTTTATAAGAGGCTGTATCTGTGGTTTAATGGACAGATACGATTGGGGATTCCTTAGAGAAACATGAACTGGAAAGTCATAGGTAAATCGCTGGGCCACAAGGACATGAGGGGCCGCCTTCTGGCGGTGCTCGGTATCTTGCTGGTGTTCCGCATACTTGCGCACATACCCGTACCCATAGGTGACGCTCAGACGCTGCACCAGGTATTGCAGAATCTGTTCAACTCCAGCAATACCCCTCAGCTACTTAGTTTCATAAACGTATTGTCTGGCGGCGCGCTGGCGAACTTCTCCATAATGATCGCCGGCATGGGGCCGTACATAAACGCCTCGATCATCATGCAGCTGCTTACCAAGGCCGTTCCTCAGCTCGAGGCTCTGCACAAGGAAGGCGAGTTTGGTCAGAAGAAGATCAACCAGTACACCCGTATACTTACCTTGCCGCTGGCTATAATCCAGTCGATAGGTTCCATATACCTAATTCGCCAGGCAGCCCAGTCCATCGGCGGCATCGGCGATATAACGG
>CAZSAN010000133.1:0-3444 GCA_964604985.1 uncultured Candidatus Saccharibacteria bacterium
GATATGAGCCTGGACGGCAAGGACGCTTTCAGCGTCCAGTACCAGAACGCCAATATCTCGGTCCGCGTCACCGACGAATTCATGGAAGCCGTCCAGAATGACAGCGACTGGGATCTGCGCGCCGTCACCAGCGGCAAATCAGTCAAGAAGGTGAAGGCCCGCGACCTGTTCCGTCAGTTCTCAGAGGCCGCCTGGGAGTGCGCCGACCCCGGTATGCAGTTCGATACCACCATCAACAAGTGGCACACCTGCCCGGTAGCCGGCCGCATCAACGGCTCCAACCCATGCAGCGAATACATGCACCTGGACAATTCGGCCTGCAACCTGGCCAGCATCAACCTGCTGAAGTTCCTGAAAGATGACGACACCTTCGACATCAAGGCCTTCATGCACACGGTAGAGCTGATCTTTACCTCCCAAGAGATACTGGTGGGCTACAGTTCATACCCGACCGAGTCTATCACCAAGAACGCCAAGGCCTACCGCGAGCTGGGCATAGGCTACGCCAACCTGGGAGCCCTCCTGATGGCCCTGGGCATGCCGTACGACTCTGACGAGGGCAGGGCCTGGGCAGCGGCCATAACGGCCCTTCTGACAGGCCACAGCTACGCTACGAGCGCCAAGATAGCCAAGCGTATAGGTCCGTTCGCCGGCTTCGCCAAGGATAGGGAAGGCATGCTGAACGTGCTGCGTATGCACCGCGCCGAGGTGTCCAAGATCGACGCTTCGCTGGTCCCCGAAGAAATGCTCAGCGCAGCTGCAGGCGCCTGGGACGAGGCCGTAGAGCTCGGCGAGCTGTACGGCGTACGCAACAGCCAGGCCAGCGTGCTGGCCCCCACAGGCACCATCGGCCTGATGATGGACTGCGACACCACCGGTATCGAGCCCGACCTGGGCCTGGTCAAGGTCAAGAAGCTGGTCGGCGGCGGCACCATGAGCATCGTCAACCAGACCGTGCCGCGCGCCCTGAAGAACCTAGGCTACAAACAGCCGGAAATTGACGATATCATCGCCTATATAGACACGGAAAAGACCATCCTGGGCGCTCCCCGGCTCAAGAAAGAACACGAACCGGTCTTCGCCTGCTCCATGGGCGATAACCCCATACACTACCTGGGCCACGTGAAGATGATGTCGGCTGTCCAGCCGTTCCTGAGCGGTGCCATTTCCAAGACCGTCAACATGCCCGAGGATGTCAGCGTAGAAGACGTCGAGCAGCTTCATATAGACGCTTGGCAGATGGGCCTGAAGGCCATAGCTATCTACCGCGATAACTGCAAGGTAGCCCAGCCATTGTCCATGGCCAAGAAAGAAGGCGACACCAAGGCCGCACCGGTCGCTTCGCCCACCGCGCATGCAGCACAGGGTGTCCCTGCTGCCGCGCTTGCTACCCCGGCAGCCGTAGCTACAGAGGCCGTCAACGACAAGTACATATTGAAGGGCGCCGTACGCCGCGAGCTGCCTAAGTTCCGTAATGCCCGCACCATAGCTTTCAAGGTGTCGGGTACCAAGGGCTACGTGACGGTAGGCGAGTTCGAGGACGGCACTCCCGGCGAGGTCTTCATCAAGATCGCCCGCCAGGGATCCACGCTGGCCGGCATCATGGACGCGCTGGCCATATCCGTTAGCTACGGACTGCAGTACGGCGTGCCGCTCAAGAGCTACGTACACGGGCTGAACAGCATGTCGTTCGCTCCATCGGGCATAACCGACGATCCGGAGATACGCACGGCTACCAGCGTCGTAGATTACGTCTTCCGGCGCCTGGCGCTCACTTACCTGAACTTCGACGACCTACTGGAACTGGGCATGGCTTCCATAGACGACATGCCTACCGAGGAACAGACCAGCTTGCTGGGCGAAGCAGCCTCCACGGAATCGGCTAGTGCCCCGGCCGCGGCCGTTCCCGCTGCGGCGGCTCAGCCCCAGCCCGCGCCCGTCACAGCTATAACAGCGGTGACTGAACCTGCCAAGCCGGTCGCCAGTCCCGCTGCGGCCAGGCCCGCCGCCAGTTCCACAGCAGCCGCGGCCGTCAAGATAGATGACACCGCGCCTATCTGCTACAACTGCGGCAATCAGACCCAGCGCTCAGGCAGCTGCTACGTCTGTACCAGCTGCGGTTCCACCACCGGCTGCAGCTAGAGTCAAGGAGTGGGGCAAGCGCAGGGCGCTCTAGGCACTTACTATTTCTACGCCGCTTACCAGGATACGTAGTAGCTCCGCTTTCCTTTCCCTGAAATCTGCTCGTGCTTGCTCAACTTGTTCCGGTGAAGCCTGTTTGATATCTCCGTTTTTGATTGCCACTGTCTTGCCGCCACCGGCATGGTTGCCAACAGTAATGCGGTCGACAGCCTCCGGGTCGCCTATAGAGACCTCTTCAGTTTCCGGTCGGCCCAATACGTTGTGCGTCAATAACGCCCATTCATAGGCCTTATCCCCAGGGTGGTTGATAGGATCTGTTATGGCGGCTGCCATAACCTGGTCATGCGGTCCGGACCCGTTGTCGTGAGCGTAGGGATTGCCAACGGCTGTTCGATACCATCGGTAGGCTGCATGAGGGCCGAAAATCTCTGCCAACCTCTCCCCGACAGGGTACCAGTTTTCCAGCCTATCCGTGATGTCGCGGCTGACCCTGACCGTACGGCGTAGTATCACTGTGCTGGCATATTCCGACAACGCAGAAGTCTGTTCACGCTGCCTTTCGCGTATATTCTGGTGGCGGGCCTGTTCCAGCAGCCGAGCCATGACGTCTATATTGGCAGTGTTGCCAGTGCGCTCACCGACACCTATGTGTGTACCCTCGACCCTATCAAATCCGGCCACTATGGCGTCCACTGCGTAGCTGGTGGCGTTGTCCACGTCGTTATGGGCGTGGATACTGGTGGTTACCTTATCTTCGAAACCATGTTTGACTGCCGCATTGAAGGCTGCCATGGTACCGGTATTCCACTCATGAGTGGGCGAGTAACCGTAGGTGTTGGGTAGGTTCACGTTGACGCTATTGGCTCCGTTCGCGAACAACGTGCTGGTTACCGAACGGTAGAACTGTATGGCCTGTTCAGGACTGATAGCGCTGGTCGCTTCGCCAGAAATAGAGAATTGTTTGAAGCCGGCGGCCTGGGTATGGGCAGCGGCAGTGCTTACGCGGTAGGCGGACTCCCGGATATCATAGGGTGATGACGCGGTACTGCTAAGATTATGGTCAACCCGATCATACACGTGGACCACCACGCGCTTAGCGATTTCGTCTTCCCAGGTTTCGGGATAGTGTTCTTGAAATACGGAGCGCAGCAACTGGCTACCCTCTTTAATTTCTTCCTCTTTACTACCGAATAGGACTTGGATCTGGATATCTTTGTATCTATTGTCAGTCTGCTCTCGTTCGGCGATGTGTCCCACCAGAGCAGTCGCCAGCTGCTGGTCGCCATTCTTGTTGCCCAGATG
>CAZSAN010000134.1:0-2967 GCA_964604985.1 uncultured Candidatus Saccharibacteria bacterium
CGAACTCGTCATACCCTGCCTTTACGTTAGGATGGACCTTTTCCAGCAGGCTCGGCATAAGACTCAGACGGTAGTATTGCAGGTCGGGGCTCAGCGCATTGGCTATCTGGAAGGCTTTGGCCGGATCCTGGCCGGTGCTACGCAGCAGGCTGCCGGGTACGAAGCTATAGGTAAGCACCTCGGTGGCGCCAGCTTTTGAAAGCCGGCTGCGTATGTCGGATTTAAGATCGAGCAGGCGATCGCGCGGGGCAGGCGTAAGGTCGCGCCGCGGTAGGACCAGCGGCAGGTGATCATAGCCGTAGAGGCGGCCGACCTCTTCGACCACATCTTCCCTCAGCTCTATGTCGGTCCGCCAGAAAGGAGCGGCCACGGTAAGTTCGCCGCCTTTCGCGGCAACCTTGAACTCTACGTTCTCCAACAGCCGTCCTATTTCAGCTGGCGACAGTTCCAAGCCCAGACGACCGTTGATGAAGTCGGTGGATACGGTTATGGGCGGATGCAACGAGCTTCGCTCCATGACCGCCTTGCCAACATGATTGACGTCGGTGAAGCCGCTGGCTACCTTGCCGCCAGCATGCTTTCTTATCTCATCTACGATGAGCGCCACGACGGCCGGATTCTGCAATGGGCTCTGCCCCTTAGTGAAACGCGTGACCGCGTCGGTGAACAGTCCATGCTCCATGGCGGTGCGGCGTATGGAGTACATATCGAAGTTGGCGCATTCAAGGATGATGTTCCGGGTATCCGCCCCGACCTCTGTGTCTGCACCGCCCATCACGCCGCCTACGCCTATGAGGGTCTTGTCCGTAGCTATCATGATGGCCTCGGGCCGCGGCTTGATGACCTTGCCGCCAAGCAAGGTCACGCTCTCGCTATGCCTCGGATTCCTGATTACTATGGCCGCGGCGTCTGTACCGCTCAGTCCTTTCACCTTGTCATAATCATATGCGTGCAGCGGCTGGCCCGTCATCAGCATGAACCAGTTAGTGTAATCAACTATGTTATTTATGGACTTCACGCCGAGCTTGGCAAGCTCCACCCTCAGCCACACGGGGCTCGGACCGACTTGCACGCCGCTCATCGTGATGGCCGTGAACCTGGGCACCAGGCCGGGCAGTTCATTCTTGACCGTCAGTTTCAGCTCATCAGCTTCTATGGCTGGGAATTTAGGATCGGCCACGTACCAGTCCGGGCTCTTGAACGGCATGTCCTGTATACCGGCAAGCTCGCGCGACACACCCATGAATCCGAAGCAGTCCGGGCGGTGGGTGAACATCTTGTTCTCTATGTCCAACAACACGTCGTCGTTCAGCCCGAACGTAGTGGCGAAATCCGATCCGGGTTTGTGATCGCCGTCTATATCCAATATGCCGCTATGGTCGTCGCCCAGGGCCAGCTCCTTGGGTGAGGCCAGCATGCCGTTGCTTACCACGCCGCGCAGCTCCCGGGCTTCCAGCACGAACGGGTCATCATCGATCGTGGCAGGCACGGTGGAACCGGGCGGCAGCCATGCCGTCAGCATACCTTCGCGTACGTTTGGCGCGCCGCAGACCACCTGCACCAGGCCGTCATCGCCCCGCTCCACGTCGGGAATGGCCTTGCCGTCATCTACCCGGCAGACGTTCAGTTTGTCGGCGTCAGAATGCTTTTCACAGGACACGACCCTGACGATGACGATACCGTGGTACTTCTCGCCTATAAGTATGACGTCCTCTATGGCGCCCAGCTGCGTGCCTATTTTCTCGGCCAGCTTATCGGCGCCTATCTTAGCCACGTCGTCGGCACAACCGTAGCGCTTGTTGAATGCCCTGATGGTATTAAGGCTTACTTTCATGAGAACTGCCTCAGGAAGCCTAATTTGCCGGATTCGAAATGCCGGACGTCTTCTATGCCGTACTTCATCATGACCAGCCTGTCTATGCCGCAACCCCAGGCGAAACCGGTGTACTTCTGCGGGTCCACGCCGGCAGCATGCAGGACGTTAGGATGGATCATGCCCATGCCGAGCAATTCTATCCAGCCCGTGTGACTGCAGACCGCACAGCCCCTGCTCTGGCAGAAGGGGCAACTCAGTGACAGTTCGAAGCTGGGCTCGGTGAACGGGAAGTAGAACGGCTGGCTGCGGATCTCTATGTCCTGATCGTAGTATTCGGACAGGAAGGTTTTGAAAGTGGCTAGCAGGTTGCCGGCGTTCACGCCTTCGCCCACGTAGATACCTTCCAGCTGATAGAAGGTATGCTCATGACGCGCGTCCAGATCCTCATTACGGAAGACCCGCCCCGGTATGACCGCGGCTATGGCCTGGCCCTGCTTGAGCACGTCCTTGTGCTGGCTTAGGATGCGGTTCTGCATGACAGAGGTATGGGCTGGCGCTATGAAAGGACGGCCGTCCTTATCCTTCTGCGTGGTCACGAAGGTATCGTATTCGTCGCGGGCCGGGTGCCCTTCAGGGAAGTTGAGCGAGCCGAACATGTGGAAGTCGTCATCGATCTCACGGGATTCGACGGCCGTGAAGCCCATACGATAGAAAATATCCAGGATAGTATCCAGCTCCGTCATGAGTGGGTGGCGGGTACCCTGGCCGCTTGGCAACAGCGCCGGTTTGTCCGCAGCTTTCAGGTTCGGGTCGAAAGGCGCGGTTATGTCTATGGGCGGTAGAGCCTCTTCATCGTCCCTGTTCTTATCGAGCAGCTCTTGCAGTTCCGTCTTCAGCGCATTGATCTCATTGCCGAAAGCGCTGCGCTCCTGAGGGGGCAACGTCCTGAGTTCATCGAACAGCGCCTTCAGCTCCGTACTCCTTAATACGGCGCCGTCACCCTTCTTGGCCCTTTCGCGCAACTTATCAGCCAGTTTACGATCGATCATATTACAGATAATTGTACCAGAGGCGGGACCTTAAGCCACGCGTACGGGCACCGCAGCCGTAAGTACGGTGTACGTCCGCTTGCGAAAGGGTATACTAAAGCA
>CAZSAN010000135.1:0-2087 GCA_964604985.1 uncultured Candidatus Saccharibacteria bacterium
CGGCCCATAGCTTAAGCACGGGGTTCTGTATGGCGCGGCTATAGCTGAAGGTGAGCGGCCACGGCGTATCGCCGATCTTGTTCATAGCGTCCAGGTGGGCGGTGGCTTCGATCTCGCTCTGGCCGCCGCTCAGGAAGACGACTCCCGCCAGCTCGGCGGGCACATTCTCTTTCAGGCATTTCACCGTCTGTTCGGCCACGGTCTGAACGTCGGCGCGATCAGCTGCGTCCTTACCGCTTAAGACCATGCTGGCTTTGAGGATAATGCCTTCCAGCATCACGTCCTGGTTGGCGAGCGCTTGGAACAGGGTCTTCAGCGTTTCGGCGGTAACTTCGTAACAGCGTTCGATGGAATGGTCGCCGTCAAGCAGGACTTCCGGTTCGACGATCGGTACGATGCCGGCCTCCTGAGCGAGAGCTGCGTAGCGGGCCATGCCGTGAGCGTTGGCTTTCTGGCAGGCCACGCTCGGAGCCGTGTCGCCGATGATGGTGTACACGGCACGCCACTTGGCGAAGCCTGCACCCATCTGGGCGTATTCGGCGAAGCGCTCGCGCAGGCCGTCCAGACCCTCCGTGACCTTTTCTCCCTCGTGCAGGGCCAGGTCCTTGGCTCCCATGTCGACCTTGATGCCCGGTATTATGCCTTTGGACTTCAATACGTCGGCGAACGGCGTACCGGCGTCGTCTTTCTGGCGTATGGTCTCGTCGAACAGGATGACGCCGCTCAGGTACTGCTCCACACCTTCAGCGGTCAGCAATAGCTGGCGGTATTGGCGCCGATTTTCTTCCGTGGTTTCCAAACCCACGGCTTCGAAGCGTTTGTTGGCGGTGTTGCTGGATTCATCCGCCGCAAGCAACCCCTTGCCGGCGGCCACCATAGCCTTTGCTGTGTCGCGCAGTTGTTGGTCGTATTTCATGTTGCCTCCTTATGCAGGTTAACTATTTCCTCGTTACCGATAATAACTGGTACCCGCTGATGTAATGCGGTAGGAATTACGGTGCATATGTCTTCTTCGCCGGTGCTGGCAGCACCTCCGGCCTGTTCTATCAGGAAGGCCATGGGCTTGGCCTCGTAGTTAAGGCGCAGCTTGGGTTTGAAATTGCCTTTGCCGGAGGTATCGAAGGCAGGCAGGAAGAATACGCCGCCCTTGAGAAGGTTGCGGTGGAAGTCGGCTACCAGGGAGCCCACGTACCGGCCCTTGGATGTCTCTTTCTTTATGCGGCGCAGATATGACTGGTCTTTCTTGGCCATGTAAGGCTCATATGCTTCGTTGATGCTGTAATACTGCGCCTTGTTTGGCAGCGTCACATGTTCATTGCTTAGGAAGAACTCTCCCAGATCGACGTCCAGCGTGAATTCATGGACTCCGTCGCCCCAGCTGAACACAAGCACCGTGCTGGTGCCGTAAAGTACATAGCCCGCCAGTACTTGGTCGTGTCCTGGTTGCAGGAACTGCTTGTCGCTGCCCGCCGGCACGCCTTCGAGCTTACGATGCACCGAGAATATGGTCCCTATGCTGACATTCACATCTATATTGCTGCTGCCATCTAGCGGATCGAAAGCGATTACATACTCGGCCTGGGGATTCTTAAGATCCACCGCCTCATCTTCCTCTTCGCTGGCCATGGCCGCGAAAAGTCCGGTGCTCTCCAGATAACGCTTGCATAAATCGTTTGCGTATACGTCCAGCTTGGCCTGATCCTCGTCCTGGACGTTGGTAGAGCCGGCCAGGCCTCTGATACCCGCCAAGCCAGCCCGGTTAGTCTGGGCGGATATAAGCTTGCCGATGGTCGCTATATCAGCCATCATCATGACAAGGCTCAGCCGTTCCGGATGGTCCTGCAGTCTGTCTAGCAGGTACTGTTGCAACGTCTTAGGCATATCGTTAGGATCCGTCATGAAAGATCACTTCTCCAGCTGTTCCTGCCAGTATTCATGGATGGAAAGCGCCTTATCTGCCGCCAGACCGGTGTAAAGGAGCTCGGGATCCTGCAGAAGCCGGCGCTCGTCCTCCGTGAACTTCTCAAAGTAAGGTTTGAAACTGTCATCTTCCCGGACGGCTTCCTGGACGACTTCGATAAGCGGGC
>CAZSAN010000136.1:0-2147 GCA_964604985.1 uncultured Candidatus Saccharibacteria bacterium
TCCATCCGGGCTACGCCGGCCACGGCGGGCGCGAAGGTCCTGACGACGGGCACGAAGTGCGCCAGCAGCATGGCCTTGTTGCCGAAGCGCCCGAAGAAGTCTTCCGCGCGATGGACGTATTCCTGGCGGAAGACTATGCCATCAGGTTTCCTGAACAATCTTCGCCCGTAGCGCCGGCCGATGTGGTAGCCGGTATTGTCGCCGGCTATGGCCGCCAAGGCTACGACCACTATTATTGACGCTAATGATAGTTTGCCTTGAGCCGCGAACACACCGGCGGTGAGCAGCAATGTATCGCCTGGGAAGAAGAAGCCCAGGAACATGCCTGATTCGCCGAAAACTATGACAGCTATGAGCAGCAAGCCGCCGCTCTGTATGATGTCGGTGACGTTGAACATATCCTATAAGCCTAATCGCTTTTGCTTCACCAGTCCAGCACGATCTGTTATAATTGTCGGACATGTCCAAGGATTCAATCAGTCTTCAGCTCGAAGAACGTACCGTGAGCGGAAAGGCCGTCAAGCACCTGAGGCGCGGCGGTCAGATACCTGCGGTCGTCCATGATCACGGCAAACCATCCCTGAGCGTGCAGGGAGATGGCGTGGCGATGCTCAAGGTTAGGCGCCAAGCCGGCAAGCATCATCCCGTGCAGCTCAAGGCTGGCGACAAGAGCTTCACGGCACTTATCAAGGAAGCTTCTTTCGATCCGCGCAAGCACCAGCTCACGCACATAGTATTCAACGCCGTCGACAAGAACCAGAAGGTCGACGCAGAGATACCTGTCCGACCGCGTTATGCCGAAGGCAACGAATCAAGCCCGGCTGAACGCAATGGCCTGATAGTGCTCAGTCAATTGGAGAACGTCCAGGTCAAGGCCGTGCCGACGGATCTTCCAGATGTATTGGAATATGACGCAGAACAGTTAATAGAGATAGGCGATCATATCACAGTGGCCGATCTGCCTTTGCCCTCTGGCGTCGAACTTATAACCGAACCAGAACATGCAGTAGCCACGGTGTATGAGCCGAGCGCCCTGGCCGCGGCCAACGACGCCGCTGGCGGTACAGCCGAAGAGGGCGAAGAGCCGGAGATCGAGGGCGAAGAGTCCGAAGGGTCCGCTGAAGGTTCAGAATCATCCGAAGGCGACAAGTCCGGGGATGAATCTGGCGAAAGCCCGGCCACCAAAGAAGACAAATCCGAATAATCAGATGATCATGGCCGGTTAAGGCTAAGCCTGCTCCAGGAAGCCGCCCGACTGGTGTTCCCATAATCGCGCGTAAAGTCCGCCCTTCGCCAATAGCGACTTATGCGTGCCGTCCTCTATGATCTTTCCTCCGTCGAGTACGACTATACGGTCCATGCGCTGTATGGTGCTTAGGCGATGAGCGATCACTACCGCGGTCTTGCCTTTCATGAGTTCCCACAAAGCTTTCTGTATGGCCTTTTCGCTCTCGGAGTCCAGGGCCGAAGTCGCTTCATCCAGCACGAGCACGGGCGAATCAGCTAGCATGGCCCTGGCTATGGCCACGCGTTGTCGCTGGCCGCCGCTAAGCTTGACGCCGCGTTCGCCGACCAGCGTGTCATAGCCCTCAGGCAAGACCTTTATGAAGCCGTGGGCGAAGGCTTTCTTGGCGACTTCTATGACATCTTCATCGCTTGCACCAAGGCGGCCATAACGTATGTTGTCCTTGATGGAACGATGGAAGAGCAAGGGCTCCTGGGGTACGTAAGCTATGGCGCGGCGTAGGTCCTGTTGCTTGATGCTCCGTATGTCCTGGCCGTCTATTGTTATGCTTCCGCTCTTTATGTCCATGAATCTAAGCAGCAGGCGGGTTATGGTGGTCTTGCCGCCGCCGCTCGGTCCTACCAGGCCGATTTTCTCGCCGCTCCTTATGTCCATGTTGAAACCTTCGAACAGATCGCCGGTACCGGCGGCGGCGTCCTCGTATTGGAAGGTGACGTTTTGGAATCCGATCTGGCCCTTTTGGATGCGGGACTTTTCGGCGAAGGGCTTATCCTGCACCTTGGGCGCAAGCTCGAACAGCTCCGTCATTTCCTGCGCATCGCCCGCTACAGCCTCTAGCTGCCGGAATATGAAGGTACTGCGGCCCAGGCTGTCGATGATACGGAAACTATAGACCTGGAAA
>CAZSAN010000137.1:0-5618 GCA_964604985.1 uncultured Candidatus Saccharibacteria bacterium
CGATGTGGCGGGTTTCCTCGTACATCAGCACATCGAAAATCTTGAACATGCTTTCAGGCAGGCTGAGAGCTCCAGCGCGCAGGAGACTGACCTGGACAATCTGCAGGTGCTGGTCTCGGCGCTCAAGGTACTTGGCTTAGAAGGAGCTTCGCAAAGCTTTGCCCCCAGGCTGGCCGAGCTCAGACAGAAGCGCGTGCAGTAATAAATACTATATCTAGCGTCATGAGTTGGTGCTAGACTCTATATACATTAACAATCCAAGCTGGAAGTGCGGTGAGAATCCGCGACAGTGCCGCTACGGTGATGCTCTTAAGACAAGTCCGACACAGCTTCTAACGGATATAGTCCCGCGCAAGGACGTTAGCTTAGCTTGCTAAACTCCTTCTTGTGCCGACTGATCAGCAGGGAGTAAAAGTGAGTCGTTCAACTCATCCGGACAACATCAAAATTAACACGGTAATAATAGGTGCCATTTTAGCTGTCATGATCGGCAGCGTATCGTATGTAGCAGCTAACCACCCGTTCGCTACGCCGACAACCAGGACGGTACGTGCCGTACAACCTACCACGAGCCTTACATATAGCGGGCAGGACGGTAAGACGGCACTGGAATTATTGAAGCATCGCGCCAGCGTCCAAACCAAGAAATCCAGCCTAGGGGAATATGTAGTGTCTATAAATGGTAGTAGCGGTGCAGGTAAGAAATATTGGATCTTCTACGTGAACGGTAAAGAAGCCCAGGTCGGCGCAGGTGCGTACACCACCCACGACAGCGACACCATACAATGGAGGTTGCAATGAATCGTTACAGACTCGGTATAGCACTGGCTCTGATTACCTTAGGCATATCAATGAGGTTATTGCCGCACCCCGCCAACTTTGCCCCAATGACCGCGATCGCCCTGTTCGGCGGAGCAGTGCTTCCCCGCCGTTCGGCGGTAGCCGTACCGCTGGTGGCCATAGTTGTTTCAGACAGCCTGATCGGGTGGTACGCGATAATGCCCGCCGTATGGATATGCTATGGTCTCATAGCGCTGGCTAGCAGCAAGTGGTTGAGGGCACACGTCATGACCCGGGGCTTCCAGTTCACTATCGCGTCTTCGATCTTTTTCTTCGTGTTCACTAACTTCGCAGTATGGGTAGGGGGCGGGCTGTATCCCCACACCTGGGCCGGGCTGACACAGTGCTTTACGCTGGCGCTGCCTTTCTTCCGCAATACCGCGTTCAGTGACCTGATTTATGCTGCCGGCCTATTCGGCGTATATGCCGCGGCTATGGGTGCGACCTCAAAATTCCACAGGGTGAGGCATGAGGGCTCGCTCTGATGCAGCACGGCCCGGTGCTTGTTGAGGCGCCTTCTGCAGAAGCCGCCACGCCTGGCGAGGTCGACCGTCAATTGCGCATAGCTACCGATACCGCCACCTGGCTGGCAGAGACCCTCCATGGCAGTATGCGCACCGAGTTTGAGTTTACATTTGATAATGGAGAGCTACGCGGAGAGGACGGCGGACTCATAGATGACGTCTTCGACGAGGCCATAAGCGAAGCCCGCGAAATGACGGAGTGGAACCCGTCGATGCTATTTGAGTTGCGCCGCCGTATCACTGAGCGCGAGGAGCTTGATGACATGTACGACATGGTGAACGGCAACAAACCGAACACGATGATAGTGATATCGGACTTCCCTCCCGAACTTATGGATGCCCACGAAGATGTAGGCGGTTACAATGCCGGACGCAAACAGACGATGATGAGAATAATAACCCTTAGGGAAGGCAAGTTGCATATACTGAGCCAGAGTCTGGACGGCTCGAACCGTCAAGCTCTGGAAGCCATTTACGAAGCTATGGGTGAACCGGTTGAAGAGGGCGAGATGCTGGGGCAGAGGATATACCGCGATCTTCCGGAACGATGGCAGGATAATCTGGCTGACAATTTGCGCGATGTCTACGACGCCTCACTGGCGGAGCAGCATGGCGGCCAATGGCACGCAGGTATCAGCCAGCACCCGGACCGCAATATAACGAACACCTATGAATTCGTCATGCAACAGCAGGATTTGATTAGCTGGTTCACAAAGGAGAAGCTGGCTGATTCTGCCGGCGCCGAAAAATATAGATATAAGGTGGCAGCTACGGCGAAGTCTAGGCATGAACGGCACTTGCGCCAGCAGAATGGTGGAGACGAGGAGCCGGAGCCGTTTGTGAATGCCGGGCATAGCTCGCTCGTGAACCCTGCTTCCTTGGCTAGAGCCAAAGGATTGGCGTATGAGATGGCATATGAAGGCAGACAGGCTGCGGCCAGGGGCGATGTGTTCAGCGGCTGCGGGGATACCGTTACCGCAGAGGATTCCGACGAAGCATATGAATCTTCCGCCGGCCAGCTCGATAGCCTAGGCTATGGCAACCGCGCAAATGATAAGTCCGAAAAGGGCGTCATGCGCTGCGTTAACTGCCCGGAATGCCGGACATTCCACGAAGAGCTCAAAGCTAAGAACGGTGTTTTCAGGTGCAAGAACGGAGCCTGTGGGTATACCGCGAAGGCTTAGCCACGGACTATAATATCTGGTAAGACATGAGTAAGACTTCATCCAGGATAGGGATATACGCGGGCACGTTCGATCCGGTGCATAGCGGTCATGTGGCCTTCGCGCTGCAGGCGCTGCAGGCCGCTGGCTTGGATAAGATTTATTTCCTGCCTGAACGCAAGCCGCGAAATAAGAGCGGCGTCGAACACTTCGGCCACCGGGCAGCTATGCTGGAGCGTGCGCTGAAAGCCCATCCGCGCCTGGATGTCATGGAGCTGGAGGATACGAACTTCGATGTGAGCCGTACGCTGCCGCGCCTGAAGGCGCGCTTTCCGGGCGCCAGACTTGTGTTCCTATTCGGCTCGGACGTAGTAAAGAGTCTGGCGGCATGGCCTGGAGCCGACAGGCTTATAAAGGATGCTGAGATAGTTGTAGGCGTACGTTCCCGGGACAACCGTGATGACTTGCGGGGTATCGTCGAAGCATGGCCGGTACAGCCTAGGTCTGTGATCATCTTTGACAGCTACGCGCCGGATGCCTCATCCAGGATAGTACGCGAAGCTCTACGCAGCGGCCGCGACCAAGCTCCAGGTCTGCTCAGCAGCGTAGAGCGCTATAGCGACCGCCATTGGCTTTACGTGTCGATAGATTAATTCTTATTGTCGGTCTTTGAGGATGAAGAGGCCTTGTCGGCTATAGCCTGTTTGATGACCTTTTCTACTGCCGCCGCACCGTTCTGATAGGGCAAGGTAACGGACTTGCCGTCTATGAAGAAAGCCGGAGTACCTTGGATCTTGAGTTTGTTACCCTCGGCCATGTCGGCGTTGATAAGGTTGTTGACCTGTTCGCTGGCATAATCGGTCTTGAACTTGGATACGTTCAGGCCGATCTGCTGGGCGAGCGCTATGAAAGATGATGATGGATCGCTCTGTGAAGACCACTGATCCTGGCTTTGGTATAGCGCGTCGTGCATCTCCCAGAACTTGCCCTGCATGCCGGCAGCCTCGGCAGCTCGGGCAGCCGCGAAGGCATTCTGGTGAAGCTGTGTCAAAGGATAGTTGCGGAACTGGAAGTATATCTGATCGTAAAGGCTGCTTACCGCCTGCTTGACGGCCGGATACGCTTGGCCGCAATAAGGGCATTGGTAGTCTCCGTACTCCACGATTTTCAAGCCTGACTTGCCTTTGCCTTCGACATGTTCAGTCAGGGTGCTGGTACTGTTCTTGGAGCCTTTGCTGGGAGCATTGGCCTTGTGGCCGCTTAACGCGAAGATGCCGGCGAACACCAGGACCACCACTACTATCACTCCCCAGAAATTCTTGGACATGAGTATAAGTATACAATATCCGCTGGCTTTGCAATCAACCGGAGTCAGTATAAGCTTAAAGAGCATGAATAACATCGTTTACGCCGTAGTATTTCTGCTGTTGGCCTTCGGCGGAATCGTAGTCCGCAAGACATATTTCCGCCTGCCGGTCCGCGAACTCAAACGCCGGGCCGAAAGGCACGACAAGACCGCGCAGATGCTTTATAGGGCGGTCGCTTACGGTAATAGCCTACGCGGCTTGCTCTGGCTGTACATAGGCCTGATGAGCGCCGCGGGCCTGATCCTGCTGGCGCGCCAACTCCACATCTGGGTAAGCCTGCTTATCGTAGGACCGTTGCTATGGATAGCGTTTTCGCTTATACCCGCCAGCCGTATCACTACGCTGGGAACCTGGTTGACCGTGACCGTCACGCCGCCCATAGCTTGGCTCCTTAATTACCTGCACCCGTTACTCAGCCGCGGCGCTGACATTGTACGCAGACGATACGCGGCGCCGGAGCATACCAATCTGTATGAAAGGGATGACCTGATAAACCTGTTGGAGCGTCAGCAGGATCAGCAAGACAGCCGCTTCACCCAAGAAGAGCTGGAGATAGCCATAAGGGCACTGCGCTTTGATGATCACCTTGTGGCCGACATAATGACGCCGCGTAAAAAGATCAAGACCGTGCTTGCAGGTGACACGGTGGGGCCGATCCTAATCAATGATCTCCACAAGAGCGGACAAGAACAGGCGCTGGTACGCGAAAAGGCCAAAGGGCCTTTCGTGGGCAGCCTGCGCTTCAGCCAGCTGGGCATAGATAGCAAGGGCCATGTGCGCGACATCATGCAGCCCACCGTATATTACGTCCACGAGAACGACACGCTCGGCGAAGCCCTGCATGCTTTCTTCACGACCAATCACCCGGTATTCGTAGTCATCAACAGCGCCGAGGAATACGTGGGCGTCATAAGTGTCGAAGATATACTGCGCCAACTGGTTGGGCATCTGCCCGGCGACGGCTTCGATCAATATTCAGACCCCGAGGCGGTCGCATCGCGGCACCCCGCTGTCAGGCGCAAGCGCGAAAAAAACGGAGCCAAATCGGAAGGTTCAGGAAAGGACACTGCTGAAACCTCTGTTAAAACAGATGAGGAAGTGGTAGAATAACCCCTCATGAGAATACTTAGCAGCGACCTGAAGGACCATATAGGCAAAAAGGTGCGTGTCGAAGGCTGGCTGCACAAGAAGCGCCTGTTAGGCGGGCTGACGTTCATCAACGTGCGCGACCGGCGCGGCCTGATACAGGTCGTCATTCAGGATAAGGACGAGGTTGAGAAGCTGCGCGGTCTGCAGATCGGTACCGTCCTGGCCGTAGAAGGCAAGGCGGTAGAGGAATCCCGAGCTCCTGGAGGCGCCGAACTGCACGACGCGTCACTGATCATAATGGCGCCCGTCACGGACGAGCCGCCCATCGAGATCGACAAACCGCTAAGCCACAAACCGGATAATCTGGACACGCTGTTCGAATACAGGGTCATTGGTCTGCGCAATCTACAGGAACGCGCGGTTTTCGAGATACAGGCCACCGTCTGCCGGGCGATCCGCAACTACTTCGACGATCACGGCTTCACAGAGATACATACGCCCAAACTGCTGGCCGAAGCCACGGAAGGCGGCGCCGAGGTCTTCAAGCTGGATTATTTCGGCCAGGAAGCCACGCTGGCGCAAAGCCCGCAGCTGTATAAGCAGATGCTGGTGGGCGCCTTCGAACGGGTCTTTGA
>CAZSAN010000138.1:0-7827 GCA_964604985.1 uncultured Candidatus Saccharibacteria bacterium
GCGGGCAGGCAAGGCCGCAAGGCTAACTAATGTGATGATGGGCCTGGCCCATAGCAGAAGCCCAGTGCACCATCTCCACTGCCCCCAAGCCGCATACCTATCTTCAACCAGTCCTTGACCAAATGTTACGGTATCCTGCTCATGAAAGACCTGATTGATGTCGACTTTGACGGCAAGGACCTGAAGGTCGAGGACATGCCGCTGCACCCCGTACAGTTGGTAGGCTCCATGACCGCGCTTGACACCATGTTCCGCAAGTTCATATCGGCCGGTACCCATCTGATACCCGTAGAAAAGGATGACCTGATCATAGGAATAGCCACCATAGAAGACTTACTGGAAGAGATAGTCGGACACGAGATAGAAGACGAGACCGACCGCCAGAAAGCCCATGCCGAGCGACACCCCGACTGAGGGATTGTCACCTGAAAAGCAAAAGAGAGCCGTTTGACGGGCTCTCTTTTGGGCGCGATCTCGGCCGGTGAGGGCTTTGAACGCTTGCCACCTCACAGTGGCTAATTTCCAATATATGCCTGCCCTGTCCATGTGTCAACGATATTCGCCTAAAGCTGTGTACGCGATGCGACAAACCTGTGGATATCTGGATACCTAACGGATAGGTAGCGGTTTGCCCAGGATCGTAGGCTGAGGCTTGAATATAAGCTGATATGCGGCCTTGTCCGTAGACAGCCACTCGCGCATGATGTAGCTAGCCGTGAAATCGCGCCCTTTGTGCTCCGCAGCTACGCCTATGGCGTCGATGCCCAGGCCGCGGCAGGTCATAAGCGCACGGGGCAGATGATATCCTTGCGTGACTACCGTCGCGCTAGTGACCATGAATATGTGGCGCGCCCGATAGCAGCTGTCATAGGTATTCCGGCCGGCATAGTCCAGGGTCACGTCTTCTTTGGGTACGCCCAGTTTTTCCGCCAGCTTAAGCATGGCGGCCGGTTCGTTATAGCTTATTGTGCTGTTATCGCCCGTCATCAGCAGCTTGTCCACGCGTCCGGCGTCGTAGAGGTCCACGGCCGTCTGGACCCGCTCCCTCAGATAAGACGTAGGCTTGTCGCCATCATACAGACCGGCACCGAACACGATGGCGACATGGCGATGGGGTATGTGGTCGGCCTGGGTGTGCCGGAGGCTGTAGCGCCGGGCGCTGGTCGACAGTTTGGCGTAGACGGTGGGGCCCCATAGCAGCAGGATGAAGAGCGCGAGGATGGCGGCCGATGCTGACAGCCACCATCGGTACTTCTTAATCTTAGGGATCATGTCTAATTATAATAACGCTTAAGCCATGATTTTTTAAGGTTAATGAAGCTGCCATCTTCGATCGAAGCACGTATATCATCGACCAGCTTAATGATGAAATGTTCATTATGAAGCGACAGCAAAGTCATGCCCAGAATCTCGCCGGCCTTGTGAAGGTGCCTTAGGTAAGCGCGTGAATAATTGGCGCAGGTATAGCAATCGCAATCTTGCAGTAGCGGCGCAAAATCGCGGGCATACTTGGCGCCGGCGATGTTGACCCGGCCCTCATAGGTATAGAACGAGCCGTTGCGGCCTACGCGCGTCGGCGACACGCAGTCGAACGTGTCCACGCCGGCTTCGATCGCCGCGAATATATCATCCGGCTCGGAAATCCCTAGCATATGCCTGGGTCTGTCCTTCGGCAGCTCTTCGTCCACCCATCGCACTATGTCGCCCAGGCGCTTCTTCTCGATGGCGCCGCCGATCCCGAAGCCGTCGAACGGCAGGCCGGCCAGATGCTTGGATGTCATCCGTCGCAGGTCCTCGTGCTGGGCTCCCTGTATGACCGCGAACAGGGCCTGGTACGGGCGGTCAGCATGTTGGGCACGCAGCTTAGACAGTTCGGCCAGGCATCGATCGGCCCAGGCGTGGGTACGCTCCACCGCCTGCTTCTGATATTCGTAAGGGTCCACCAGGGCGGTCAGCTCATCGAACGCGAACATGATATCCGCGCCAAGCGCATGCTGGATGCGCATGGACAACTCGGGGGTGAACCGGTGTTTGGAGCCATCCAGATGCGAATAGAAAGTCACGCCTTCATCGTCCACCAACGCCAGCCTGTCCTTTTTTTCCGCCAATGGCATTACGCCGTCGTCGCGCCCGCCCATATCTATGACTTTCTTGAAACCGCTGCCCAGCGAGAGCACCTGGAAACCGCCGCTGTCGGTGAACGTAGGCCCGTCCCAGTGCATGAACCTGGCGATACCGCCCGCGGCTTCCACCGTCTTATGTCCGGGTCTTAAATACAGGTGATAGGCATTGCCTAGGACCGCCTGCGCGCCAGCCCCCCTTACCTGCTCCGGCGTCAACGCCTTCACGGTCGCATTTGTACCTACTACGATAAACGCAGGTGTCCTGATGTCGCCATGGGGCGTGGAAATAATACCTGTGCGCGCCAATGTGCCGCCGCCCAGCTCCTTGCCGATCCTGAAACCGAATCCTTTGCTCATCAGATGTAAAGTATAGCAAAACCGATTACCGTCACGAGTTAATAATTATTTAATAATCTTGGTGTACATTAAGGCCACTTAAGAGGTTTCATGAAAAAATCATTAAGGTGGTTTAAGAAACTTAATAGGCCTGAAAAGGTACTCCTTCTACTAGGCACGCTCATATTAGTGGTAATAGCCACTAATAGCGGCCAGCCAACTGCCAACCTGGACGTCTCTAGCGCTAGCGATAAGACCCAGGGGCAACAGTCAGATCCAAGCCCTAGGGTAACCACCAAGACGATTACCGAGACTCAGGACATACCTTTCGGCAGCACCACGGTCAACGACTCTACATTGGACAAGGGCAAGACCAAGGTCACCACCGCCGGCGTCAACGGCACTAAGACCCTTACATACCAAGTCACCTACTCCGACGGCAGAGAGACCGGCAAGAAACTGCTGAAGTCGGAGATTACCAAGCAGCCGGTGGCGCAGGTCACGGCCATAGGTACATACTCTCCCCCCGTACAGAAGCAGGACTGTGACCCCAACTATTCAGGAGCCTGCGTACCTAATGTATACCCCGCCGATGTCGACTGCGCGGGCGGCAGCGGCAATGGTCCATACTATGTCCAAGGCCCGGTCACGGTCGTAGGTGTCGATCACTACCACTTGGACGGCAATGGCGACGGCGTAGGCTGCCAGAACTAGCTGACTAGCTGAAACTAGGCGCTGTACTTAGGCTTCCGGTAGAGCTGTTTCAGGTTCAGGAGCAGGTTGCCGGTGCCGAACCAGGCGGCCACCACGGTGACTATGCTGCCTAGCACGGGCACCAGGCAGATCAGGCCGAGCACCAGGCTGCCGACCAACATGACCAGCGGAGCGCGTCTTTCCTTGCGCATTATCAGGCTGCCTACGTAGAATGCCGCGATAGGTGCGCTCAGCATCAGTGCCAGCATCCAGGCCAGACCGGTGAACACGGCCAGCGGTATGCCGACGAACGTCAGTAACAGGACGATTATCACGACGGGTACCACGAACATCGCCGCAAAGCCGGTCAGCTATGGCTGCCATGGCCACGACTTCGTCATCGCCCGCTTGTTCCAGCGAACGAACAGCTGGGGCGCCAATGCCACCAGCACCATCGAGAACACCAGCAGCGCCAGATCAACGTACAGGCTTTTCACGAACCAGAAGTGACCGAACCTGGGCCCTTGGTTTTCGTGCGGCTTAGACTTATGGTAAGTGGTCTTACCAGAGACCACCGCACCGTCCGCCTCGTGCAGCCGCTCAGGGCTGGTGTAGGTCAGATCGCCGCCCACGTTGGCCGTGCTGCCTAGATTCAGCTTCTGAGCGTTAGCCTCCACGTCGCGCACTATGCTGTCATTCAATGCCAATGTATTGGCCGCACCGCGCAGATCGCGGCCGATCGGACCGTCGACATTAGCCGTCTGGGCCGCTATGCCTACGTCCTGCCCGACCTTGGCTCCGCCCTGCAGATTAGCGGTCTGCCCGGCCAGCGTGGCGTTGCGGTCCACAAAAGCGCTGACGTTCACGGTCTGCCCCGCCACCCGCACATTGCCGTTCACCCGGCCGCTGACGGTCACGCTCTGCCCGGCGCATATCACGTCGCCGTTCACAGTGGCATCTATATCTACCGTCTGGCCCGCGCAGAATATATCACCGTTGACTACGCCGGTGATGGTAATCGACGACCCTACCTTATAAATCGTGTGGTCGGTGGTGCCGCTGATAGTGCTATCGCTGACCGCAAATGCCACGCCCATACCGAGTCCCAGCGTAGCCACCGCCGCCCCGGCCGCAATGATAATCTTCTTCCATACGCCCATACCTAGCCCCTCCTGACTAACTACTATCATTCTACTCCTACCACGCAAGCGCCGGCTACCTTTGGCCTTCACGGCGAAAGGTTGTGGGTTGGGCATTAAGCAGCTTGTAGTTTCAGCGGACGCAGATACCAGCGGTGGTCAGTCTTGTGCGCTTCAATCACCTTCTTGCGTTTGGGATCGCGAATCAGCGAAATACTTGCGGCGTTGAACTCGTCGTCGCCTTTGATCGTAATAACAATGTAGGCCCGGTTAGGAATCTTCTTATGCATGGCGGGGTGTCTGACTATATAATCATCAAACTCGTCCATCAACTTGGTGCTCTTCTTGGCAAATTCTTCGCTCATCCTAGCCGCCTTTCCTTATTGACATTATATAGCGCTCGCGCAGCTTCTTGAAATTTCTCTTTACATCGTCTTGCGCCATAGTAAATGCGTCATTATCATTGCTCTTTGCCATAACGACACGACGCTCCGAGTCATCGGGGTGAAAGGTGTGTCGGTGGGGCCCGTCATGCGCATTATCGTACCTGACAACTTTGCGCCATCTACCATCAATCAGGGTTTCGTGTTGAACAGAAAACTTAACGACTGTCTGGTGATCGGTCAAAAAACTCACGACCATCCTGTCGACACCACTGTTAAACATATGTATGTACTCCGTTGGCTGCTTGGGCAACGCCTACCTCCTGCGACCACCTACAGCGAGTCTACCAACCAAAAATTAAGAAAAGATTAACTTCCTAGTTTTTACTCCACTCTTCGCCAAAAAGAGTAGCTTGTTCCAGCACTAGTTGGGTTGCTATCACTTGATCGTCCGGCGGATAGCCATATTCACGCAATAGCTTCTTAACTTCCACACGTAGTTTAGCCTGGACGCTTTCTCGCAGATTCCAGTCAACAGATACGTTCTTTCGCACTCGTTCCACGAGCAGCTTGGCTAGGTTGCGTAATTTATCATCACCCATAACCTTACGGGCGTTGCCGTGAGCAATTAGTGCATCGAAAAATGCCAGCTCTGTGTAGCTAAGCCCACTTTGCTTTTCGGACTCCAGTTCTTCGCGGACTTTTTTAGCGATTTCGATCAGTTCTTCAATGACTTGGGCGGCTTCGATTGTACCGTTTTTATAACGCCGGAGCGCATCTTCCAGCATTTCAGAAAATAATCGTGTTTTTACGGCGTTACGATTAAATTTAACTTTTATTTCATTATCCAGCAGTTTTTGCAGGGTCATAGCGGCAAGGTTCTTGCGTTCCATATTCCGCATTTCGGCCAAGAACTCGTCAGACAGAATAGATAGGTCGGGCTTCTCGAGCCCAGCTGCATCGAAAATATCTACCACGCCAACCGGAGCAATAGCTTTATCTACTATCTGCTTAACAGCCATGCGGTAATCATCGTCTGTTGGTCCGCCGCGGGTATCGCCGACTTTCTCCAGCCGAGCGTTCACCGCCTGGAAGAAGGCAACTTCTTCACGAATAGCCAGCGCTTCTTCGCGGGGCATCGCCAAGCCAAAGGCCTTACCCAGCTCAACCACATGCTGTTTCAGCCGTTTAGGCCCGTCGTCTGCAGCCACAATGTGCTCTTGTGCGTCCAGGATTATCTGCAGTTGCTCATTTGTAGAAGCGTTAAAGTATCGCTTGTAATTAAAGCCATGGAACAGGTCGCGTACAATTTCGTACTTTTGCTTCATAAAAGCGACAGCTTCGTCCTGATCAAGCACCGGTACACCCTTACCGCCGCTTTCCGTATAATCTGCCAGCGCCTGGCGTAGCGAACCGGCCACACCCAAGTAATCAACTACCAAGCCGCCGTCCTTACCTGGATATACGCGGTTAACGCGGGCAATGGCTTGCATCAGGTTGTGGCCTTTCAGTGGCTTATCCAGGTACATGGTGTGCATGTTAGGCACATCAAAGCCGGTCAGCCACATGTCACAAACTATGACCAGCTTCATGTCAGAATCCGGGTCGCGCATTCGGTTGGCCAGAGCGTGCAGCTGCCGCTTATTGCGTATGTGCGGCTGTAGCAACGCATCATCGGAAGCCGAGCCGGTGATAACTACTTTGATAAGCCCCTTGTCGTTATCGTCGTTATGCCACTCTGGCCGCAGGGCGATAATTTTGCTGTATAAATCCGCGGCAATGTTGCGGCTCATGGTTACAATCATGCCCTTACCGTCCATGGCACTCAGGCGGTTTTCAAAGTGCTTCACAATGTCTTCGGCCACCAGCTGCAAACGTTTGCTGTTACCTACAATGGCTTCTTTTTGAGACCACTCAGCCTTCAATTTATCCTGGCGTGAGACCTCTTCGCCTTCCAGCAAGTTCTCAACCTCGGTGTCCAGCCAGCGTTTAGTTGACTCGTCCATCCCTAAGTCAATCAACCGGCTTTCGTAATAAATCGGCACCGTAGCCTTGTCCGCTACGGCCTGCTTCACATCATAAATATCTACATACTCACCAAACACGGCAGGCGTGGATTTATCATCCCGCTCTATGGGCGTGCCGGTAAAGCCAATGTAGTTAGCGGCCGGCAAAGCATCGCGCATGTATTTGGCGTAGCCATAGACCAGCTGGGCATCACTCTCGCGCACCCGCGCTTTTAATCCATACTGGCTACGGTGCGCCTCATCGGCTATCACAATAATGTTATTGCGCTCGCTCAGCACCGGCATCTTATCATTGTCTTCGCCGGGCATAAACTTCTGAATGGTCGTAAAGATAACTCCACCGGATTCGCGGCTCAACAATTCACGTAATTCCTTACGGTCATGAGCCTGCACCGGCTCTTGGCGCAGTATGTCCTGGCAAGCGGCAAAGGTATCAAAAAGCTGGCCGTCCAAATCATTACGATCAGTCACGACCACAATTGTCGGATTCTTCAGCTCGTCATTAATTATCAAAGCTCCAGCATAGAACACCATGGACAGCGACTTGCCGGAGCCCTGTGTGTGCCAAACCACACCGGCGCGATGATCAGCCACACGAGCATTCAGCGTAGAGTGTAGAGCCTTCACAACCGCCCAATACTGGTGATAGGCCGCCACCTTTTTGATGTAACTACTGCCGCTCTTTTCAAAGACTATAAAATGCCGCACCAGATCCAGCAGGCGCGCTTTGTCAAAAACGCCGCGCAGCAAAACCTCCAGCATTTCGTGGCGAGATTCTTTTTCGCCGTCAATTGTCTTCCAGGGCATAAACCGCTCAAAGTTGGAGCTGATGGTGCCCATGCCGGTATCTAGCCCGTCACTAATAACACACAGCTCGTTATACCTAAACAAAGCCGGGATTTCTTGCTTATAGGTTTCTATTTGTTTAAAGGCTTTTAGAACATCAGCGTTCTTATCGGCAGGATTCTTAAGCTCAATAACTACCAGCGGCAAACCATTCACAAACAGCACAATGTCCGGCCGGCGATGATGATCGCCCTGCTTCACCGTCATCTGATTTACGGCATGGAAGCGGTTGTTATACGGCTTGCTGTTATCAATAAGGTAGACTTTTTTGGTGCGTATC
>CAZSAN010000139.1:0-5362 GCA_964604985.1 uncultured Candidatus Saccharibacteria bacterium
CAGCCCCCTCGCCAATCTGGTGATCTTCACCTTGCGCTCCCCTATCTGTTTCCGTATATACAGAGCGGTGGACTCGCCTTCCACGCTGGCATTTGTAGCCAGTATGACCTCTTCCACCTTATCGTCGTCTATGCGTTTGACCAGCTCCTTGATGTGCAGCTGCTCGGGTCCGATACCGTCTATAGGCGAAACCAGTCCGCCAAGAACATGATACGTTCCCTTGTAGCGGCCGGTCTTCTCCAGCGCCACGAGATCAAATGGTTCAGCGACTACGGCTATGGTCTTCTTATCGCGCGAGGGGTCCGTATACAGATCCGATAGTTCCTTGCCGGAAGGCACCAGCGCGAAAGTCTTCTTGCAATAAGCTATGCCTCCGCGTATACCCTGCAAAGCCTCCGCCAGCTGATCCGCGGTGTCACCCTGATGTCTGACAAGATAATAGGCATAACGCTCTGCGGTCCTGGGGCCTACTCCGGGCAGGCGTGCGAAGGCTTCGACCAGATCATTAAGTGCTGGAGGCAGCAACTGCATCTGTATGAATCAATTACAGGCCCAGGTTGCCCAGGGCACCCATCATGGGCTGCATCTTCTCGGCGGCGATCTTCTGGCTTTCCTGGATGGCCTCCTTGACCGCATCCTCGATCCAGCGCTCCAACTGCCCTATGTCATCAAGGTCGACGTATTCAGGATCTATATGTACTTTTTTAATCTTCTGTTCGCCGTTGATCTCTACCTTGACCGCGCCGTCTCCCTTTTCGACGGTTATGATCTGCTTCTGCAGCTCGCCTTGGATTTTCTTGACCTTCATCAGCATCTTGGCCTGATCGAATCTACTCATAAACTTTCCTCCCTCTTCGAATTAATAGTATATCAGGGATGGCGCCGGTATTGAAACACGGCCCTGGTCGCTGAGGCGTGGGGCCATGCTATGAAGTAGGCGCGATAGTTATAGGCACAGCTCAGCAGGACTGCCGCTACGAGCAGACCCAGGCCCACTCCGCGCGCCAGGGGGTTGTTCGGGAACGTTTTCAGCCATTGGTTGAGGAGGTAGGCCATCCCCGTGGCTATAGCCACGTACAGTAGCGGTATGAGCAGGCTGGACGTGACAGGACCGGCCAGACCTATGAGCACAAGCCCCATCAGGGACACGATACCTAGGAACCTACTGCGGGCCGACCTCCAATGCGTTACATAGAAATACACTCCTAACGCGCACATAGCCAAGGCGAATATATCAAGTACGGGCGCATGGCCCAGCCACAACTGCGGTCCATAAGAAGCCCTGATGAACAGATGATAGGGTACATCGATGACATTACGCGCTATGTCCAATACACTGCCCAGATGCTGGGGCAGACCCAGCCATGATAACAACCTGCCTGGCCGCTGCAGATCTATAACCAATAAGGGCAGCCAGACCAAGGCCACCAAGGTATAGATCAATCTGGCCCACCAGCCCGCGGCATGCCTCCACCCGCCTGCTATGTAGCGGCGCTGCCATACGACATCGACCAGCACGAACCATACCATGCCGGGCACGTAAAGCAGCAGAGCCCATGCAGCGAGCGAGCCTATCCATGCCAGCGGTCGCTTATAGTATTTGCGCAGGACGAAATGTCCCAGTAGCAAGGTCGGCATGGACCATAGGTATACGGCATCGAAACTGGCCAACCGGCTCACATGCAGTGTCCAGGCGCTGGTCGCGAACATGGCGGATGCCATAAGCGCTATACGCAGTCCGTACCACAGTCGAATTAAGCAGGCGAAACTTACCACCGCCAGGACCCCTAGGATGGCGTTCGGCAGGCGCCCCAAGGCCTGTCCATAATCCGGGAACGCAGAGAACAAAGCGGATCTTAGGAGTTCGAGCGGAAGATATAGCGGATGGCTGAAGATACCATGCCAACCTAGCGGTGAGGCCAGGGCGGATACTTCATCCCGGCTGAAGCCCCCTGTAAGGCTACCGAGCTTGTAAAGCATTAGCCAGGCTAGCGCGGCAGCAGAGACCGCCATCCAACCCAACAGTACCCGGTTGCGCCTTATGGCACCGGCCAGACCTGACTTCTTCATATGCCCACCATTATACCTGAAACCTATGGACGGACCGCCTTACTCGGGAAACGGCTCGCCGTCCTTGTGGCGCGTATCGACCGAACGGAACCTCTGCTTTTCGTTCTCGAAGTAAAGCTCGACGTTACCCACCGGACCGTTACGATGCTTTTTGACTAGGATATCCGTCAATTTCTTACGGTCGGTCTCGGGATTGTAGTATTCCTCGCGGTAGATGAAAGCCACGACGTCGGCATCCTGCTCTATGGAGCCGGACTCACGCAGATCCGCCAACTGCGGTATCTGAGGGCTCCGGCTTTCGACCGACCGGCTCAGCTGGCTCAGAGCCAGCACTGGCACATTGAGCTCCCGGGCCACGCCTTTGAGCCCGCGCGATATCTCTGATATCTCTTGCACGCGGTTCGAATAGTCGCTGCCGAAACGGCTACCGCCGCTCATCAGCTGCAGATAATCCACGATTATCAGTCCCAACGGGTGACGGTGCGCCTCACGGCGCGCTTTCGTCCGCAGATCGCTCACGCTTATGCCGGGAGTGTCGTCAATAAATATCTGGGCTTCGCTAAGCGTGCCCATGGCATGCCCGATCTTTTCGAAATCAGCGTCAGTCAGGTTCCCTGTGCGCAGCGCCCACGCATCCACGCCGGATTCTACGGACAAAAGCCTGTCCACCAGCTGTTCCTTACTCATTTCCAAGCTAAAGATAAGCACTGGTAAGCCGGCCTGCACGGCGACATTATGGGCTATGTTTAGCGCCATGGCGGTCTTGCCCATGGATGGACGAGCGGCCAGGATGACCAGGTCTGAACGCTGGAAGCCGGCCAACATGCTATCCAGGTCCTTGAACCCTGTCGGCACGCCCCTGATCTTGGATTTGTCCTTGTGCAGGTCATCCAGGCGGTCGAAGCTTTCCTCTAGCACCTTCTCCAGGCTCACCACGTCCTGTTTGACGTGCTGCTGGCTGACATCGAAGAGTTTCACCTCGGCCTCCTCTATGAGCGCCCTGAGCTGTTTGGACTCGTCGTAACCCATATCGGTTATTTCCTTAGAGGCGGCTATCAGGCGCCGGCGCATGGCCTTCTGGGCCACTATGTCAGCGTATTGCTCCGCATGGGCTGCCGTCGGCACGAAATTAGTCAGTTCCGTCAGATAGGCCGGACCGCCGATGCTGTCCAAGTGCCCGTTGTTCTTCAATTTGTCGGAGAGGGTCAGGACGTCCAGGGCGTCATGATTTTCATAAAGCTGGAGCATGGCCTCGTATATGCGCTGGTGGCGCTTATCGAAGAAGTCCGATGGAGATACGGTGTCGGCCACCTTGACGATGGCGTCGCTGTCTATCAGCAGAGCGCCCAGAAGACTGGCCTCTGCTTCCGCATTCTGTGGTGTAGCCCCTGTGGCTGCCGACGGTTCCATTATCTTTATCTCCCTGCTGACGCTATACCTTAAGTCGCCACTACGATTCTAACAGCTCCGCCGTGCCGAAAATATTGCTTATGGCATCCAGCTGCGGTCCGGTCGTGGGCTTATCTGTCTCTTGCACCTGCTCAGGCGGTTCGGCGGACTTATCAAGCACGCACTCCAGCTTGACCTTCTTGCCGGTAAGATCGTAGATGACATCAGATAATTTCTTCTTGTTGCTGGTCTCGTTGATACGCTTCTCGTGGAATGCGAATGCGAACTTCAGCCTGATCGTATCATCGTCCAGGAATTCCGGCTCGGCCATGCGTATAACGCCATAGAGCGTATTGTGGCTACTCTTCAGCGTGCTGAGTACCTGGGGCCATAGCTTATCATCCAAGGGCGCATCACCACTTTTGCCCTGCCGGCCCTTAGGTGTAGGGTCTAGGGGCACCTCTGCCTTAGCGCCATCCGGCCCAGGTGTCAGTCCGGTATCTGCGGCCTCAGGCGCTTCAGCAGGTGGCTCAGGATTAGCCGGCTCCTGAGCGTGTATAGAACTCTGGCCGCCCGTCACAGGTATGACGCGCAGCAACGCTAGCTCCAGGAATCTGGCTGGGTCGTGGGAGGCTGGGACTTCTATGAGCTTAGCCAGAAGGTCCAAGGTGGCGTCTGCCGGCAAGGTAGTACTGCTTTCTACCATCTGCCAGCGCAGACGCTCGGCCAGCTGCCTGGCTATGCCCGCAGGCTGGTAGCCGGCGGTTAGCAGATCGTCAAGGCCGTTCACTACCGCCGCCGGGCCCCTGCTTCCATCCAGGGCTTCTATCAGAGATTCTATCGATTCCTTGGGCGGTACGCCTAGAAGACGCCTGACGTCATCAGGGTCTATCTGCTTGTCCTGACCAGCCAGCTGGTCCAGCAGACTGATGCTGTCCCTGAAGCTGCCCTCGCCATGGGCGGCCAGCAGGCTTAATGCCTCGGGCGAGATGGCGATCTTCTCGCGCTTTGCTATATCTGCCAGGTGCTTGGACACCTTGTCGGCGTCCACCGGCTTGAATGAGAAGCGCTGCGTGCGGCTGACTATGGTGTCCGGCAACTTATGGGCCTCGGTGGTAGCCAATATGAATACCGCGTGAGCAGGCGGCTCCTCCAGAGTCTTAAGCAAGGCATTGAACGCTTCCTTTGTGAGCATGTGGACCTCGTCGATTATATAGACCTTGTACTTGGCACTTACGGGCGCCACGTATACCTTGTCGCGAAGCTCGCGTATCTCGTCTATACGGCGATTGCTGGCAGCATCTATCTCTATGATATCGATAGGCGGAGTGGTGTCGTCGGCATAGGGCAGACCATTGATCTCGTGAGCCAATATGCGAGCTATGGATGTCTTGCCTACGCCGCGCGGGCCCGTGAACAGGTAGGCGTGACTTATCCGCCCCTGTTTCAACGCTTGCTCCAAGGTATGGGTCACATGCTCCTGACCCACTACATCCTTAAGTGCCCTAGGGCGATGTTTCCTATATAAAGCCTGTCCCATATCTATGGATATTATAACCCTAAGGGGGCCGTCAGGCTGTTGTGCTTATTGCAAGATGGTTGCCTAGAGAGCAGCTTCCAGAGCGGCCCACTCCGTGGTCCCGTCGTCTTCCGGTACGTTGACGCTTACCTGGTCGCCAGGCTTGGCCTTGAAGTAAGTTACGCTGGCCAGGAGGACGCGTAACTTCTTTCCTTTGATATCGACATAATAATGGCCGCCTTCCAGAACAAGCGTGCCTACGACCTGCTTGCGAGGCACAGGACCGATCTGCTTATACATGAAAGCTCCGTCCTCGGCGATGGTAAGCTTTAGGATGTCGCCCTGGACCAGCTTCGATTTGCTGGCATAGTTAGCTGGGACAGG
>CAZSAN010000140.1:0-2817 GCA_964604985.1 uncultured Candidatus Saccharibacteria bacterium
AGCTGTTCTACGTGGACGGTGAGCCTGATCTGTTCGTGCGTTTGAGCGAGAGCTCTATGGAGCACACAGAAGCGTCCGTCGCCGCTATGCATGGTCTGCGTGAGCACGGCGTGGATGTATTGCCGGCCAAGGCCGTCGAACACGACGGCAGCTCATATGTAGTTACCAGAAGGGTGGACGGGCCACCTTTGGATGAGGTCCTGGTGGGCCACCCGGAAGAGCCGCTTCTGTCACGTATCGATAATACCTGGGCGGCATTAGCCGTGAACCTGGCATTCCGTAACCAGCGCGGAGAATGCGTGCCTGGCGACGTGGAGGGTCCTCAGCAGTACATGTTCGGCACCGTCTGCGGCGACGATCAGCCGCGTCTGTGGCTGGTCGACTTTCCGTACTACGCGCACGATATAAGCGACCCGGGCGAGTATGCCGAGCAATTGTTGTATCTGGCGAACAGCGTGGTGGACCTGCGCCTTACCACAGGAACAGCGATGACCAGGTCCAAGACGGCCGTCCGATCAGCCGCGGAAAATGCAGAAGACAGTCGGCACTATGGGGACGGCATCCTAAGAGCCGTAGAATACGCGCTGGATAACGACGTGGTATTGGATCTGGGTGCCGACGAGCTGCTCGTAGAAGAGCTGCGCACCTGCTAGACGCAACCTTTTCCTATCTTACTTAGGGCGCAAGGGCGGATTAGGTATGATCCGAGGAGCTGATACCGGGAGCTCTTGTCCAAGTAAAGCGCCTCCTTGCTCCTCATCTATTTCCATGGCTACTAGAGCCGGGCGCAGTATTCGACCCACGCCTATAGCGCTGTCAAACGGCTCCCGGTTTACATAAAGACCCGTGCTTAACTTACGCAGATTCCAAGTACCTAGCGCATTCCAGTCGTCGCTGGCCTCTGCGTCCTTAAGCGCACCGGAAACATATTCCATGGCTATCGCTCGGCTGCCAAGAGTCCGTACGGCATGCTGGGCCCAGGTTATGGCTGGCACTATATCCTCAAATTGGCCGAAACGCATGTCCGCGGTCAGTAGGCGCTCAGCCTCATCAGGTGTGAAGCCATAGATTTCATGCAAGCGCTTATATTGGCGTAAGCCGTCGGCCAGGGCATACCGCTCAACGCCACGTCGTATACCGGGAATCTCGTAAAGCCTACGTATCTCTTCAGGCTCGGCGAGTACCCGATGTCCGGCTTCGACCTTTTGAGCCATGTCTCTAGCAGCCGGATGTAATCCGTGCTTGTCCTCTATGCCCTCCACTGGGACCCATTTTTGACCAGAGAAGTGCTGGTTGCCGCTGTCGATGGCGAAGGGACTTTCAAGCCTGCATGCGAACACGGTGGTAAGATCGTGTACGCCGTTTTCCGTGGGACTTGGCCAAGACAAGGACCACGACCCTACTTTCCATATCTGGGCAGGATTTACTGCTACGCCGGTTTCGGCTTCGGCAGTCTCTGCGGCACTTTGTGCCGGGCTAGCGTCCTTGATTTGCTTACCGCCTACTATCCAGAAATCTGGGCATGGTTCATTATTGCCTCTGTCGTGGAACGAAACGAAAACTTCTTCTTTATCGTTGACGTAATAAAATATGATGTCAGCAGAACCGCGGACCACCTTGTCCAGCACTTCCTGCCAAGTTTCTTCGGGCTCTATTCTGAGCTCGTCCTGACTCCTGCGCACCGGGTACCCCGTGACGTAGTGGGAAGGATCAACGGTATCGCGGAAAACCGGATCGCCATGAAAGATGCCGACCTGTTCCATACCGTCAGGCGGCGGTGCGCCAGACTCCTTCACATGCTGAGACATATATTAATTATAAACTATTACACCTTAAATAGCAAATATATCTAATCTGTAAGACTTGGGTGGTACCTCTCATAGGGTGCTATAATTAGCGCGTCATGGACGATGGGCGGAAACCGATCACCGATCGGCTCGACATAGTAGCGCTTTCGCAGCTGGATACTCTGTTGGAGCGCGCTGCAGCCGTATTGCTCAGATGCAATACCATGTTCCCGTTCGACCTCTTCCCGAACACGCTCATAATCGACTACAACAAGATCGACATCATCTATAGATACTTCTTTCGCACCAGCCAGACGGTTTCCGTGCCGATCGGCCGCATCAACCATGTGTCCGTGGACTCGGTATTCTTCCTGTCCACGTTGAAGATAGAGGTAAAGGGTATGGACAAGAACCCGCCGCCCTTGGCATTCATGCGTTCGCGGGATGCTCACCTGGCGAAGAATCTGCTTCTGGGCCTGATGGGCGCCGAGGCTAACGGTATAGACCTTTCCCGCCTGACCGGCCAAGCCGTCATCGACAAACTGACCGAGATTGGCCGCTCGATCTGATGTGGCCGGTAATTTTAATAGCTCTGGCCAGTTCACTAGCTATCAACCTTATATTGTTCGCCGTAGCGTTCAAACGCCAATCTGATAAGCTTACGGACATATCCTACGCGCTTAGTTTCCTAACGGTCGACATCGTAAGCCTAGTTTACGCTAAGAATCATGACGCATTCAGCTGGATCTTGTTCATGATGATAGCCCTATGGGCTCTCAGGATCGGCAGCTTCTTGCTCTATAGGGTGATCAAGGTAGGCAAGGACCGGCGCTTCGATGGTATGCGCGAAAGTTTCGTGCGTTTTGGCAAGTTCTGGCTGGGGCAGGCTATCACGGCCTGGGTGCTAATGCTGCCCGCCCTGATCGCCCAATATGGAGGCGGCAGCTTAAGCCCTCTGGCCTACTCGGGTCTTCTACTATGGTCGGTCGGCCTGGTCGTGGAGGCCTTGGCAGACTCCCAGAAGTTCGCT
>CAZSAN010000141.1:0-1968 GCA_964604985.1 uncultured Candidatus Saccharibacteria bacterium
TATTGTATAATAGTATTATGAGCGCATCAGGAGACCAGGGCTCGCTAGATATCGTGCCCAATCGTTTGGCTGCGGTGGATTTCCACCCCGTTGAGCTAAGCGAGATCGTCGGCGACGATGAGGCCCGGCAACAGTCCAGGATAGATAACTTCAACTGGCTGGCAGCATATCTTTGCGATGAAGCCGGTGTAGGTGAGGAAGAGCTGTTGAGGTGGTTCCGCGATAAAGTGGCAGGGCTCGGCGAACGCAGCCCCCTGAGCGCGTGGACCATGGAAGATGGCTTCTGGCGGGTGTTCGAGTACGCCCATGTAGTCAAGCAGTTGTCTGACGAAGAGGCGGGGATCGCGCCCTCTGAAGAAGAAGGTTTGTCGCGCCCCCATCAGCTTGCCCGCTATGCAACGCGTATAATCAGGGATGGTTTTGATAGCGCGGGCGTGGAGCTTGATCCACCTACGACGGAATCCGATGGGATGCGAAGAGAGGCAGTCCATAACCCTCTTGCCGAGAAGGGCTATGTGCAGGTGCTTTGGAAAGCAGGGATAGAGGAGGGCTTACTCCATCAGACATATAGGATACACATGCCTAACGACCAGCCCAGGCGCTTTTACTGCATTATGGATTGTAAGCCGCCGGAATCCGATGATGAAACCACGATCCTAAGGACCGGCGTGATAGGTGAGCATGATATGGATTCTGATATAGATTTCCGGCCTCCCAGCGCAAGCAGGGTAACAAGTTTCGTATTTCCGCTGGCTGGCGCGGTCAACGAAGGTTCCCTGATTACGGCATGACTTGATATCATAAGGCCAAGATGTGGCTTTTACTGCTGTTTTTTCATATTGTGGGTCTGACCGGGTTCAACCTTAGTCTTCGCAAGTCATTGCTCAAGAAAGCCGATCCGTTCACGTTGGCCACGGTCATGCAGACCGGTATAGCGATTCCGGCCGTGATTCTGCTTATCGCAAGGCCGATGACGTTCGGTTCTTATGATCCAAAGTATGTTTTTGCGTTCGTGACCGCGGTACTGCTTACTGTCGGCCTGCAGGTCACTAATACCAAGGCCTTGGAATATCTGGAGGCCAGCGTGTACCCGATGCTATACAATCTCCGGATACTGTTCACGACTGTCTTGGGTATATTGTTCCTAAACGAGCAGTTCATATTGGCCAGGGTAGCGGGCGGTATGCTGATCCTGGCTGCTATATTCATCGTGCGACAAAAAGGCAAGCGCTCTGCTACGTCGCACGGCATATACTGGGGACTTGCCGCGGCGCTCGTAGTCAGCATCCTTAATATGAACGAGAAATTCATGGTGGAGCACATCAACTTCTTTGATTATTTTCCGCTGCTATCGGTCGTAACCGCATTGTTGATGTGGGCGTACTTACTAGGGAGACGCCAGCGCTTCAATCGATCATTGTTCCTGCGTCCGCAGACGGCGGAGCTTATGATTTTCCGCTCGCTTTCGGCGTACGGGTTCACCGGAGCGCTGGCTGCCGGAGCGGTGATCAGCGTGGCCAATTACATATCTGCCATGAGCGTGATTGTCATGGTTGTGCTGGGCGTGCTGCTGCTTGGCGAGCGCGATTACCTGGGGCGCAAGATCATAGCTACCGGCGTCGCGGTAGTCGGACTCACCATAGTTTTACTGACTAATCTGCTCTGATCAAGCGGCTTGGACGAATACGCGTTGGATCCAGCGGCGGTCTTCTGGTGCTTGGGCCGGCGTGAAAGCGGCGCGGGCATGAGGCGTAGTGCCGTTAGGCGAGATCAGGGTCTGGCCCGGCTGAAGCCTGACTTGTTGGCTCGAGGCTATCAGGGCTTCATGTAGTGATTCCATGGCCACGTGGCCTTCGGGGGTAGTGGCCCGCGTGTCCGTACCGAGCCGCATCGTGATTCCTTCGTCGGATTCGGCCAGGACGGCGCCGGTCCTGACGCCCAGACCCTCTTCCGGCCGTCCGCGGAAAA
>CAZSAN010000142.1:0-22886 GCA_964604985.1 uncultured Candidatus Saccharibacteria bacterium
GCCGGCTATGAACTGGATGTCATCAACTATAAGGACGTCCGCCGTACGGTAATGTCGTGCGAAAGCCGCAGTCTTCCTGTACCGGAGGGCATCAACGAACTCTTGGACGAACTGCTCGGTGGATATATAGAGCACCTTGGCATCAGGGTTCTTAGCCAAGACGGTGTTACCTACGGCCTGTATCAGGTGCGTCTTGCCTATGCCCACGCCGCCGTACAGGAAAAGAGGATTATATTTGGCGCCCGGCTTCTGCGCTACAGCTTGGCAGGCGGCAAAAGCCAGCTCGTTACTGGCTCCCACCACGAAGTTATCAAAGGTATAGCGCTCATTAAGACCTTGCCGATAAGAGTGGCCTATACCACTCCCGACCGTAGTCTGGTTGTCCGGCTTGGACGATGGTCTGGGCTTAGGAGGCTCCACCTCCATTATCTGGGTGTGGTTCAGCTCACGCCCCTGGCTGCGGATATGTTTCGGCTTGTCTCCCTGGGAGGCGACCTTGTATTCTATGTGACCTACTACCACCCCGTTCTTACCCAGAGTCTTGGTTATAAGATCGCCATATTTCTTTTCAAGCTGTTGTTTTATAAAAATATTGGGCACGCCGACGACGAGATTGTCGCCTTCATATTCCAGAAGGTCGGTGTTCTTGAACCAAGTCACGAAATTCCCATGGGATACAGACAGTTCGATCTCCCCTAAAACTGTCTGCCAAAGAACACCCGGCTGCATACATCTCCCCATTTACTCTCTAACTAAATATACGAAATCTATCATAGGTTTTCCACAGCAATTCGACAAGCATATGCAGTGAGGGCTAAAAATCCGCGCACCGGATAAAAAATTATACACAACCATGAACCACCCCTGTGAAATTGTGGACAAACATATATCGGCAGTGGAAAAACACAGCCGAATATACGGATAAACATTGTTAAAAGCACAAATCCTTGCAGTCGCTCTCGACATAGGCCCGGATAGCTCCCCCACACTTTACATACAGGGGCAAAACAGGTATAGTCTTACAGATACTGAGAAGGGAAGCCCCAACATGCCTAAAAGGACCCACCAACCAAAGAAGCGATCACGCGCCCGCGAACACGGGTTTCTTAAGCGCATGGCTGACAGAAGCGGCCGCGCCGTACTGAAGCGCCGCCGCATCAAGGGCCGCGCCAAACTCTCCGCGTAACCTCCGGGCACCCGCTCCGCCCACTCTAAGGATTTCATGATGATAGGACGCAGACACCGGTTCCATGGCCGCAAAGCCCTGAACGTTGTCTATAAGAAGGGCCAAACCCTGCGCGAACCCATGGTCAACCTAAGGTGGGCCCCCCGCCCAGCAGGTAAGCCTTATAGGGTCGCGGTGGTCGTAAGCCGCAAGGTTAGCAAGTCGGCTGTGACACGCAACCGTATAAGACGACGCATATACGCCGCGGTACACGGTATGGACAAGGATGTTAGGCCAGGCATGGACCTAGTCTTTACGGTGTTCAGCGACAAGGTCGCTTCCATACCGGCTGATGAACTGCGCGCCACGGTCGCAGAGCTGCTTCTAAAGTCTGATAAGGCAAAAGCCGAAAGCGTTCCCGAACATCGGTAGACCGCCCGCGGGCATGATATAGTAAGAGGCAATGTTCACGACACTGATCGTCCAACCGATTTTTAACCTATTGGTGTTCATATATGCCATATTGCCCGGCCACAACTTCGGCCTGGCATTGATAATCTTCACGGTGATCATACGCATGCTGCTATGGCCGCTGGTCAAGAAACAGCTGCACCAGGCGAAGGCCATGCGCGAGCTGCAGCCGGAAATACGCAAGGTCAAACAGGCCACCAAGGGGGATCGCCAAAAGGAGTCCCAGATGCTCATGGAGCTGTACAAGGAAAAGGGCATCAACCCCATAGGCACCCTGCCAACCCTGGTCGTGCAGCTGGTGGTGCTCATAGGCCTATATAGCGGATTGCGGCGCATAATAGATGACCCGCACAGCCTGATCAGCTTTTCCTATCCGGCCATACAACATATGAGCTGGATGCAGCATCTATCGGAAAACATCCACGCCTTTGACGACACGCTGTTCGGATTCGTAGACCTTAGCCGCGCCGCCGTGTCCAAAGGCAACCCGGTATATTGGCCGGCCATGATAATCGTCATAGCCAGCGCCGTAGCCCAGTTCTTCCAGGGCAAGCAGTTGTTGCCCACGGACGATAAGCAGAAAGGCCTGCGACAGATCCTGAGGCAGGCCAGCGATGGCAAGCCCGCCGATCAGTCCGAGATAAACGCGGCGGTCGGGCGCAGCACGATGTACTTCCTGCCCGTGATGATCTTCTTCTTCACGGTAAGTCTGGCCTCCGCGCTGAGCCTTTACTGGCTCACCAGTGGTATAGTGGCCTACATCCAGCAGAGCATCATCCTGAACCGTGACGAGGAAGAGATGGAAGACATCGCCGACAAGCCGGCAGGCCGCGACCTATCCACCATCCCGGAGGCCGAGATAGTCGAGGCCGCCGCCGAAAGCAAGCGGGCAACCAAGGCCGAACGCGCCAAGAAGTCCACCAGGCGCAAGAAAAAGAGGCAGAAGAAATGAGCGACGACAACGACGCTGGCTCCAACGAATCGATGGAAGAAGCCATACGCTATGCCAAGAAATACCTGGAGGACCTGCTTTCGTTCTTTGGCCTGAACACCGACGTCTACGCGACCAGTGATGACGAGGTAATACAGCTTAACGTGCCCAGCACCCATATGAACGGATTCCTGATCGGCCAAAGGGGCGAGAATATGCGCTCCCTGCAGTATCTAACCAGCACCGCGCTGAAGAACAATGACTTCGCCAGCACCCGCGTGAACGTAGATATAGCCGACTACAAGAAGCAGCGCGCGGATCGTCTGCGCGACCGCGCAGAGGCCTGGGTAAAACAGGTCAAGGATAGCGGTGAACCCATGCATCTCGACCCCATGAACGCCGCCGACCGCCGCGTAGTGCACAAGCTGGCAGCCGAGTACGGCCTGACCAGCGAATCCGAGGGCGAGGGCCGCGACCGCCACATCGTCCTGAAACCAGCCGACTAAGGCCTAATCCTCCGTTCCGCTTGACAGTACGCCCGCGATAGGACGTTTAGCCGGCCTCAGGCGTCGGGCCAACCGACGCTCCTTCTTCTTCAGATCCTTGGAAATGTCAGCGCCTAACAGGTAGCCGCCTATCCGCCTGGATAACATTATCGAAGGTTCATCGACCCACTTGGTGTATGCGCCGGCAAGAGCCAGGCTTATGCCGATGCCCAGGAGCGGCACTACCAGGATAGCTACCTTGTAGCCGTAGGCAGGTTCGATACGCATGAACAGGTAACTGGCCAGGCTGCTCATCACTACGAAGTGGGTAAGGTAAAGGGAGAACGATATACGCCCCAGGTACTGCAAAGGCCTGGTCGACAGAAGGTTTGCCAGCACGCTTATGCGCAGCACCGCCAACACCATAATTATGGCTCCTATGGTGTGCGCTAGGACCTGGACTTCTGGCGTGGTGAAGAAAGGCAGACCGATGTGCTTATAAACGGTAGGATAAACGGTGTCTGTGGTCCATGTACCAAGCACCAAGCCTACGGGGAGCGCCAGCCAAAGCGCTTTGGAGGACAACTTTTCCTTAATGTCAGGACTGTTGATAAAGGCGTCGCAGATGGCCATACCGGCGACGAACGCCAGGTAATAGCCTTTCAGGAAAATCAGGCCGAAGGCCGCGTAAAATATCCACCGGTTCTTGGCCTTTCCGAAAAGCGCCATGAACATGAACACCAGGAATGAGCCGAAAAGTTCGTAATGCATCGTCCAAAGCACAGGATTATAGCTGGTCTTGAAGTTCATGGAGCCGAACCAAATGCCATACACGCCCTGGAAAAGGGCTTGGCCGATGTGGGCCGGGAAGTTCCAGTGTAGCTGAAACCACCTGCTTTCGCCGGCTATGCCAGCCTGGTGCGCATATATGCCCCCTAGCTTGACGACCGCATAAGCAAGTAGCACAGAGCCGAAGGCCGGTATGAACAACCGGAAGAACCTGCGCGCGGCGCTCGATGTCAAGACTGAAGACTCCCTGGTCTTGAAGAATTTTATACTGAGCACGAAACCGCTAAGGACGAAGAATATACAGACAGCGAAATTGCCGGCTATAGGCAACTGCAGAGGTGTGGTGGCCACGGCATGATCTAAAGGAGTATGGCGCTGCGTCAGTTCGTAGCCGACCAGGAAAGGGGCGAAAGCCAGCGCGTAATGCAGAAATACGACGCTTAAGGCGGCCAGACCCCTCAGGCCATCAAGACTATGATAATGCTCACTTTTCAATTTTACCCTCTTTAACAGTTTATCACGCGGAGTAAAGCGGGGTCAGTCGCCGAGCGCGTCCTCGTAAACCTGAAGCGTCTGTTCGGCCATCTTGCGCCAGGAGTATTTCTTGACTTGGGAACGTCCCTTTTTGATCAGGTCGTCGCGCAACGGTTTGTCCGTCAGGACCTCGTTGATGGCGTCGGCCATGGAGACCGTGTCCGAGGGGTCGAAATAATGGGCGGCCTGATCGTAGATCTCTGGCAGGCATGTCGCATCGCTGGAAACGACTGGCGCGCCGTGGCGCATGGCCTCTAACCCCGGCAAGCCGAAACCTTCGCTCAGAGAAGGAAAGACGTATGCTTCGCAGCGCTCATAGAGCCAGCGCAGCTGGCCTTCCGAAATGAAACCGGGGAAGTACAGATTCTTCACGCCGCGTACATAGGCTTCGTCCTCTATGCGTTGATAGTTGGCATCCTTGCGCCCGGCCATTACCAGGATGAGCTTAGGGTGCTCGGCCTGAAGTGCGGCGAAAGCATCTATGAGCCGTCCAAGGTTCTTGTGCGGCGTAGGCCTCCCCACATAGAGCAGGAACTTCCGGCCCACGAGCTTCTTCATCGGCACCGGCCTAGCCTTTATAGGGTCGGCCGCCTCGTGTGTCACGGTGATCTTGTCGCGGCTGATACCCGTGAACCGCATGACATCACCGGCCACGAAATCGGACGGCACCAGGATTCGCGAAGATTTATGCGCAGCCCTCCACACCACATATTTGTAGACCTGCTGTTTGAAGGTGTACAGGGCCGTGTTCTTGGACGGGTTGGAAAAACGCATCGTCGTCAGGTCGTGGATCGTGGTTACGACTTTGCCCCGGTACCAGATGGGCTGCTGCACCATGCCGAAATGTACCAGGTCAGGGCGCAATCCATCCAGCTGTTTCTTGAAGCCGATCTGTTCACTGAAACCGAATTCATCGTGGGGGCAGACATGCTTGTTGAAATTAGAATGCTCCGGGTTCCAGCTGGCTATATCGTTAGGTTTCAGAAGCACGATGTACTCATGCTTGCGGTCGATCTGCTGCAGATAGTGCAGCAGGCGCTCCATATAGCGGCCGGTGCTGGTCCGCAGCTCGCGGGCATCGATTGCGATTCGCTTCATGCCCCTATAATAACGCGATGACCTGATGGTATACTATTGCAAGCTACGGAAAATTAGACGGAGGTATAAGAAACGGATGGCAAAACAGGCGCTTATCACAGGCATCACCGGCCAGGACGGCTACCACCTCGCGGAACTGCTTAACAACAAGGGCTACAAGGTCTACGGCCTGATCCGCGGCCAGCATAATCCCAAGCGCACCCGCGTAGAGAACGAACAGTCCTACATACATCTCATAGAAGGCGACCTGACCGACCAGTCTTCGCTGGTACGGGCCATGGACATAGCCAAGCCGGACGAGGTCTATAACCTGGCTGCTATAAGCCACGTAGGCTACTCGTTCAAGACCCCGCAGATGGTGGCGGACGTCACCGGCAAGGGCGCGCTCAACGTTCTGGAAGCTATCCGCCAGACCGGCGGGACCAAGTCGGTCCGTTTCTATCAGGCCAGCACGTCCGAGATGTTCGGCGGCCTGGACTATAACCGCCCCGGCAAAGGCTATGACGAAGACGCGCTGTTCCACCCGCGCAGCCCTTACGGCGTAGCCAAGCTCTATGCCCACTGGATCACCAAGAATTACCGCGAGGCTTACGGCATGCATGCCAGCTGCGGCATCCTGTTCAACCACGAAGGCGAACGCCGCGGCGTGGAATTCGTGACCCGCAAGATCAGTAACGCCGTCGCCCGCATACACCTGGGCAAGCAGGATCACATAGAGCTCGGCAACCTGGATGCCAAGCGCGACTGGGGCTACGCCGGCGACTACGTGGAGGGCATGTATCTGATGCTCCAGCAGGACAAGCCTGGCGATTACGTGCTGGCCACCGGCGAGACGCACTCCATAGAGGAATTCCTGGAGCTGGCATTCAAGCAGATCGGCATAGACGACTGGAAGCCCTACGTCAAACAGAACCCGGCATTCATGCGCCCGTCCGAGGTAGACATCCTGCTAGGTAATCCAGCCAAGGCGGAAAAGGTTCTGGGTTGGAAACGTAAAGTCGACTTCCCAGGACTGGTGAAGCTGATGGTCGAGTACGATATCGGGCTGGAATCAGCCACCAACCTGGACTAGCGATTGCGCCAGTCGGCTATGACGTCATTGAGGGTAGTTTCAAGCGCGATTTCCGGCTTCCAGCCGGTAGCTTCCGCCAGCTTGGAGTAATCGCCAAAGATGTCGGGATTGTCAGACGGCCGCATACGCGCTGGATCCTGCTTCAGGGGCGCCTGCGAGCCAGCAGCTTTCAGTAGGCCGTCAACGATGTCGTGGCCGCTTACGGACTTGCCGGAACAGATGTTATAAATCTCGCCGCCCTTACCTTTTTCTATCAATAAGCGGTAGGCCCGGACTATGTCGCGTACGTCGGTGTAATCGCGTTTGGCATCCAGGTTGCCGACGGATATCTCGGACTGCTCGCCCTTTTCGCAGGCGATTATCTGCTGGGCGACGTCCGGCACCAGGAAGCCGGGATTCTGGCCGGGACCTATGTGGTTGAACGGCCGCGCTACCACGCATTCAAACCCCCGGCCGCCATAGTGGAAGGACATCTGCTCCTGGCCGATCTTGCTGACGGCATATGGCGACTCCGGCACCACGGGCGAGTTTTCCGTAAGGGGCAGAGGAGCCTTGGCATCGTACAGGCTGCCGCTGCTGATCACCAGGAACTTAGGCTTGGCGTCCTGCTTGAGCGCCGCCTCGAACAGATTAATTTCGATGCCGATATTGGTGGTGATATATTCCAGAGGCTTTTCGAACGAAGGCCCTACCGCTGCCATCCCGGCCAGATGTATTACGGCGTCTATACCGCCGAAGTCGAGCCTGGTCACTGCTGCGGCATCGTTCAGATCCACTACCGTGTATGCATCCACGTAAGGCGACTTCTGCGTGGCGCCCACAGGGCCGCCCACACCTACCACCGAAAGGCCGTTTTCCGCTAATTCTTTCACGAGATGCTGTCCGACGAAGCCGTTCGCACCGGTCACGAGGATTTTCTTCATATATGTAGCCTATCACACCGGGGCGGCGTGATTGCCAGAGAGGCCAATAACAGATAAAATAAGCCGTAACGTGAACAAGAACGTCCATAGGCTGAAAAGCCGCTATCGCTATTCGACCATACTGCTGAAGCAGCTGGTCAAGACAGACTTCAAGCTACGCTACCAAGGTTCGGTCCTGGGCTACGCCTGGTCCTTGCTGCGCCCGCTGTTCCTGTTCGTGATCCTATACCTGGTATTCGGTGTCTTCCTGAAAGCCAAGGGCAACATACCGCACTATCCGGTATATCTACTGCTGGGCATAGTACTGTGGAACTACTTCGCGGAGGTCACCGTAGGCGGCGTGGCGGCCATAGTCAGCAAGGGCGAGCTGATCCGCAAGATCAACTTCCCCAAGTACGTCATAATCCTGGCCGGCTCGGCCTCGGCGTTCATAAACCTGATGATCAACTTCGTGGTCATCGCCATCTTTATGATAGTGGGCCACGTGGCCATAGGCTGGCAGGCTCTGGTGATGATACCGCTGATAATCGAGCTGTTCATACTGTCCATCGCGCTGGCGTTCTTCCTGAGCGCGCTGTTCGTGAAGTTCCGCGACGTCACCTACATATGGGAAGTCATAATGCAGGCGGCCTTCTACGCCACCCCGATCCTGTACCCGCTCAGCCTGATACCGCACGTCTGGGCCAGGCTGCTGATCCTGAATCCCATGGCGCAGATCATACAGGACGCCCGCTACGTGCTAGTCACGGACAAGACGCAGACCATAGCCCAGGTATACGGCGGCGACAAGTGGATCTGGGCCATACCGCTTGGGCTGACCATGATAATCACCGTGCTGTCCGCGACATATTTCCGCAGCCAATCCAAGTTTTTCGCGGAGGAGGTGTAGCATGCCCGAAGAAGTAGCCATACGCGTAGAGAACGTCTCTAAAGACTTCGTGCTGCCGCACGAGAAAGTAAACTCCATAAAGGGCATGTTCACCGGCGCGGCCAAACGACGCGGCAAACAGAAATCCAAAGAAACCCAACACGCGCTCAAAGACATCAGCTTCGAGATAAAACAAGGCGAGTTCTTCGGCATAGTCGGCCGTAATGGCAGCGGCAAGAGCACCATGCTCAAAATACTGGCTGGTATCTACCAGCCTACCCAGGGCAAGGTCTACACCCGCGGCAAACTGGTGCCGTTCATAGAGCTGGGCGTGGGCTTCAACCCGGAACTGACCGGCCGCGAAAACGTCTACCTAAACGGGGCTATGCTTGGCTTCTCCGAAAAAGAGGTCGACGCCATGTACGAAAGCATCGTAAAATTCGCGGAGCTAGAACGCTTCATGGACCAGAAGCTAAAGAACTATTCATCCGGCATGCAGGTACGCCTGGCGTTTTCTATGGCCATCCGCGCCGAAGCGGACATACTGCTGATAGACGAGGTCCTGGCCGTCGGCGACGCCGACTTCCAGCGCAAATGCTACGAGTATTTCAATGAACTAAAACACAAGAAAAAGACAGTAGTATTCATAAGTCATGACATGAGCGCGGTGGAGCAGTACTGCGATAGGGTAGCCTTGATTGATGAAAACGTAGTAAAGGAAATAGGCGATCCACAGCCAGTGACGTCACACTATCATAGGCTGTTCGTAAAGGACATAGGCAAGACAGGCCGTAAACAGGGAGGAAGCGTGAGCGGCGAAGATAGGTGGGGGGATGAGAAGGCCCAATTCGTAAAGATAGATGTAAGCGAGTCCAAAGACAAGACCAAGCTAATAATCAAAGCGGTAGCCAAAGCCAATGAAGACATAGATAATCCCATAATAGGCTTTTCTATAAAAAACGACATCCTGACCCAGCTGTTGGGCACCAATACATCCAGAAAAAAGCACAAAGTGGATCCATTAAAGAAAGGTGACTTGCTCGAAGTAAATTGGGAAGTAGACAATGTTTTTAATGAAGGAAGACACTACATTGACATCACGTTCGCCCATGATGCGGCAACGCTGGTTTCAGATCGATGGCCTGAAGCAGGAACATTTTTTGCTTACAGAGAGGAGAGCACTCCGTATCTCGTGAATACCCCGGTAGATGTACAAACCAGACTGGTGACTAAGAGTAAAGCGTAATGGAGGCAGCATGATTAAGAATAGAGCTAAAGCAGCGGCGGGAAAGTTGTACGGTAGCATACGACACATTGAAGCGACCACCAATCTGACCAATGCTTTGGTGCAGGACATAAACCATAGACTGGTGCAGTACGACGGCAGACTGGATCAACTGCGAAGCGCCTATAACAAAGTAGACCCATATCAGCCGCTTTATGGTCTGTCAGGTTTCGGTGAAGGTCAACGCGGCACCAAGGATAGATGCGAGGCTATATATAAATATTTCTCTAATGATGTCGACGGGATGCGGATATTGGACGTGGGCTGTTATGCTGGCTATGCAACCTTTTATTTCGCAGATAGAGGCGCCCACACAGTAGGTACTGACAATAGGTCTGAGAACATCGAAATATGCAATCTCACCAAGGAAATCACCGGCGTCCCCGCTGAATTCAAAGTGGAAGAGTTTAGCCCCGAGTCCATAAAACTCATCAAGCCGGGAGCGTACGATGCGGTTATGATACTTAGCGTCCTTCACTGGACGATTCATGATAATGGACTAAAGTATGTCCAGAAATGCATGGCTGATCTTCTTGAGAAGGTCCCGATGGTCATAGTGGAGCTTGCGCAAAAGGGTGAAGACAAGAAGCTTTACTGGGATAAGGCCATGCCAAAAAACGATTTGGATATATTTGCTAAGGCCAAAGATATAAAGATAGAAAAGATAGGCACCTTCCCGACCCATCTCTCGGACAAGAGAAGACCCATATATGTAGTTACAAAAAAGCACGTCACAGTAAATAACAATAAATATGCCTTTGATAAAAAGTTTACCGCAGCTTACGAAGGTGCGCCCAAATGGAGGCCTATAAATTCGGAATACTATATAGGCAAAGACATTTTCCTGAAGCAATATAACTATAATAAATTAACAGATCAGACGACCCGGCAAACCATAAATGAGATTAATTTCTTCCTGCAGAACGAAAGCGTATTGAATAACCTGAAAGTACAGAACGCCCCGAAGTTGCTAGACTTTGAAATAGGTACTGAACGTACGACATTGGTCTTCAGCAGACTGAAAGGCAGATTACTGGATGAACGGTCGAAACAAGGCATAGACGTGAGCACGGCTGAAAACATAGCAAGTCAGCTACTGGAAGTTTTTGCCAAACTGGAAGAAGGCAATCTGTTCCACAATGACATAAGGTCATGGAACATTCTGATCGACGGCAACAACAAACCTTATGTAATTGACTTTGAGCTTGTCTCTGGACAGCAGATAGAAGATAACTACGTAGCATTTTTCTGGGCCATCAACACCATGCTTACCGGGGAGAGAGAAAGCGGTGACCGCTTGAAAACTACACTTCCGCCCAGGAAAAACTTTGAGAAAAGCAAGAAATTGCTCTCGATATATGATGCATATGCACCGGATGAACAGCGCCAGTTCAATAAATTCAAAGCTGCATGAACAAAATCTTCATTGATGTTACCGACCTAGAGCATTGGTCGGGAAACTACATGGGGATCCAGCGCGTTATATATGGCATTTCTAAGGGTTTCTATGCCTCGGATGAGCGTATGCCGCGGTTCATATCATATGACAGCGAAAAACAACGTTACGTATTAACTAATCCGGACCCCATCTTTTCTAAAGAACGGACCCATGATGAAGGTTCAAGCCGCTTTAGGGCCCGCCTGTTCAAGAACCGTGTAAAGTTTTCTAAGGGTGATATAGTGTTGCTTGCTGGCCGTACATGGGATAATCCAGGCATCCATGAACTATTACGTAATGCGAAAAAAAGGCACGGTATCAAAATCGTGCAAGTCGTATATGATTTGATAATCTGTCTACAGCCCCAGCTACAGAACCCCATACTTTATGATAAGTATGCCCGCTATATGAGAGAAGCGTGCGAGATATCTGATATGTTGCTAGCTATCTCACGATCAACCGCAAACGATTTAAAGCGGTTTTGCAAAGAACAAGGCGTTGAAATGCCAGTGGTCCAGGTAATACGGCTTGGAGAAGAAATCACACAGACCATCGCCTTGGCTAAGACCACGAAAAAACCCTACGGCAATATAAAGAATAGGTTCATCATCTGTGTAGGAACGATTGAAATAAGGAAGAACCAAACACTTCTTTATTACGCCTACAAGCTTGCTAAATCTAAAGGCATAGAATTACCACAGCTCATCATCATAGGAAGGCGTGGCTGGCTGTCAGATGATATACAACATTTAATAGATCAGGATCCTCAAACCAAAAACGATTTGCTCATATTGGATGATGTTGATGACGAAGGTCTTGCGTGGGCCTACGACAACTGCCTATTCAGCGTCTATCCGAGCATGTATGAGGGCTGGGGCTTGCCCGTCGCGGAGTCGTTGGCTTACGGCAAGATGTGCATATCGTCTAATGCTTCGTCCATGCCCGAAATCGCCGGCGACCTGATAGAGTACTTCAATCCCTACAGCGCAGACGAATGCCTGGAGAAGATAGTTGAATACACGAACGGCAAGGCGCTTTATGCAAAGGAAAAAAAGATAAAGGAAAAATACCGCTCAACGACTTGGCAGCAGACATTCGAGCAGGTGACGCGGTATCTGGATAAGCTATGATCAAAAAAAGAATATTGCTCGTAGCGCCATACCCGATAACTAATCCCCAACACGGCGGACAGAAGAGGGCAAAGGCACTCTTTGACTTTTATAGGTCAATTTTTTATGATGTCAAATTCGTCGGTGTTTATCATAGGGGTTCATATGAAGAGCACGGAGCTGACGACATACTATTGGGGGACCCGGCAATAATAAAACAGTTAGACAAGAACCCGAATGCTGGCGAATTGGTTGCTGGGACGGCTATTGATAACGATATACATGTCAGAAGCCACATGGCCGAACTGCTTAAAGATTATAAGCCAGACATAGTACAAATCGAGCAAGCTTACCCATACCTCGGACTCAGGGTTTTGTTTAGAGAGCTCCAGATGAGACCCAAGCTTATATTTAGCTCCCATAACGTTGAGTACCGCATGAAGGCCGGAATCCTGAATAGCCTTGGCCTCCAGGACACGGTGGTTAAGCCAATCGTAAGCCAGATAAAGACGTTGGAAGAGCAGTTTTCCAAGGAGGCCGACCTGGTGATAGCGGTCAGCAAGCAGGACGCCAAGGCTCATAAAGAGATGGGCGCGAAAAGATGCGTGGTGGTGCCAAATGGCATATCAAAATCTTCGCCTAGCAAGGAGTCGCTGGATCATTGGAAAAGCTTTAAGTCCCAACATGGCATTGACGTAGCAGCTACATTCATAGGCAGCGGACACCCGCCTAACTGGCAAGGATTTCTGGACGTGATAGGAGGGGACACTACTTTTATCAAAGCAGGCGTGAAGATATTGCTAGGCGGCGGTATAGCCGATTATTTCAAAACTATTTATAAGCCCGCGGGCCAGCATAAAAAGTTCTGGCACGGTGTAGTGCCGCTAGGGCTTCTTAGCGAGGATCGTTTGGCCGGTCTATTAAAGATGAGCGACATCATATTGCTGCCTATAACAACCGGAGGCGGCTCTAATCTCAAGACGGCTGAGGCCATACTGTCTGGTAAAAAAATAGTAGCCACCACCTATGCCTTCCGAGGGTTTGAGAAATACGCTAATCTGCCCAATGTTTTTTTGGCAGACAACCCTGATGATTTCAAAAAAGCTATCGTTTCGGCCACCGTGTCAGGCCCGGTAATGCTAAATCCGAAACAGGCCAGGCTATCGGCGACAGTGGAATGGAGGTATTGCCTTAACCCACTTAAACCTGCGCTTAAAAAACTGGCCAGAGCAAGCACCAGGGATCGCGTAAAGGTAACCATATCCCAGCACACTCCACGGCCAGCCAAGGCCGCCGTTAGAAAGATCAGGAAGTTATAACGTCTAGGATCTTTGCCGCCGTCTTAGGCCAGGAATATTTATCAAGGCCGGACTTTTCAGGGCGTTTAGCTCCGGACGTCATGACCTTTACTACGCTGCTAGCTATCTGTAGGGAAGAGTCGGCATATAGAGGTATGTTACCGGCAACTTCCGATGTCGCTTCGTTTCGGTAACATATTACCGGACACCCGTAGCTCATAGCTTCGAGTACCGGCAGGCCGAAACCCTCGTAGCGGCTAGGGAAAACGTATGCTAGCGCATTCCTATACAGCCAGTCGCGCTGGTCGTCACCAACGAAACCCATGTAAACTATGTCCTCTGCATACGATGAGCTTTCTAATGCTTCACGCACGTCTTTGATAGGTATACAGCCTGGCCCGCGCATTATGTCTCCTGCCAATACTAGCTTGAGTTGGTGACCTCGAGCTCGCAGATGATTGAATGCCACGACCAGATCTTCAAGCTTTCTACGATGATCCGCTCCGCCAACGAACAGGAGGAACCTGTCATCAGGCTTGAATTTAAATGGCCGCTTGAGGTAGCCCCAGGAGCTGTCAACATAATGATGCATCTGGGGTTCGTCTTTCAGATCGTTTTCCGGTATGTTGACGCCTAACGGGACCGTGACAGTCTTTTTCCTAGACGGCTTCACGTACTTTGCGAAATCTTTACTGGTGGTTTCGGAAATGGCTATGATCTTGTCGGACCGTCTGGCGTTGACCCGCAGCTTATGTACGTATTCCCAGCGCCTCAAAGCGCACCGTATGGCAGATTGCCGGGACCGTTCATGGCTACGGGCTGTACGATAGCCCCACAGATAGTCGGCTTCAAGCACGTAGGGTATAACATCGTAGGCTATGAAGGCTTTTTTCACCCGCCACCCGCGCGGTACTCCTACCATTTGGTCTGTCTGTAGGAATACGTCTATACCATCAGTAGCACGGATGCGTGGATCGCCCAGGTACAGATGCCGCAGTGACGTCAATTTGTTTATGAGACGTGTAAATATATGAAGTCTGCCCGGCAGGACCGGACCAACTGACTGCAGGGGCAGAAGGGACCGCACCTCGTAATCGATTCCGTCCAAATCGAGCAATTCAAGCGGATCGTCGTAGCCTTCATCAGTGTAGTAATAAAAGACGAAGTGATGCTTGGCACGTAGATCGGCAGGGATATTGTTTATGAAATTTATAAGCGTATAGCCTATACCGCGCATGCGGTGTGGGCCTTGCAAAGATGATAGATCAAGCCCAATAGTCATGAGCCTGCCTCCCGGGTAACATCGAGTATTACGCGTGCACTTTCTTTCCAAGAGAATTTTTCAGCTTGCTCCGGGCCCTTGGATAAGGTTTCGTCGGCCACGCCATCTATATCGCCCAACGTCTGTTTCATCGTTTCGAGGAGAGGGCCCGGCTTAGCTATATCTATAAGTTTACCTGCCTTTCCCACAGCTTCGGGCAGTGAAGAATTATTGGCCGCTATGACCGGCACGCCACACGCCAGCGCCTCCAAGGGCGGCATACCGAAGCCTTCATAGTGGCTGGGGTAAACGAGCAAAGATGCGCCCGATATTATAGCCGGCTTGTCCTCGTCGGCCACGTATTTGGAAGGTCTGATTATGTTATAGCCCTCATTCACCTTTGACACTATATGATTGAACAGGGCCTCGGTTTTCCAGCCGCTTACGCCCACAAGCAGCAGGGCGTATTTATCAGTGACCGACTTCGGCAGGTCGCAATATGCGTCGACCAAGGCTTGCAAGTTTTTACGAGGTTCAAGATTAGACAATGCCAATAGGTACTTGCCCTTTATGCCGTATTTATTCTTGGCCTTAGTTATTTCACCGGGCGATCGCCTGTAAAAAAGCCGGGGGTCCGTGGCTGGATATGCCACACTGACCTTCGATTTAGGAAGCTTGTAGAAATCGATTATTTCACGTTGAGCGTTCTTTGATATCGTCACTACATGCTCAGATTTTTCTACGGATTTACGTACGAAATTAGATAGGAAGATTGCATTACCTTCATCTGAGTATTGACGGTGTAGCTCGTATGACAGGTCGTATATTATCAAAACGGATTTGCTGAACAATAGCGGCATGCCTACGAAGCGAGGAAAGATGTATGTACCGCTACCGCACCAAAGATCCATAGGGGGCAGCTTGCCTCTGTGCCACAGAGCAGCCATGTAGCGAAAGGGGAGAGGAAATTTCTTATAACTTATATGCTTGAAGCCGAACTTGTTAAATTTATTTACCTTGTCGCGAGGAATTATGACTATGATTTCTGGTGTGACTTCACCTTTATAGCGTGCTTCGTCGATGATCTCGTCCATGCCGCGAAGCATGCCCAGTATATATTGGCCTACACCACTAAAATGACCCTCCACGAGGCCCAGCCCGTCAACAAAGATTTTCTGACGCTTCATTCAGAGTAATTTTAACAGATTGCGACGAGGTCCAGATAAAGTTAATGCACGCCGCTTGTATGCGTATTCCAGACCGGCCTCCAATATCGGTTGTAGAGCACAAGGTTGCCGTCTTGTTGCAGCAGTAGAACATCTCCTTGGTTTCCCGCGGTCCTGCTGCTCCACAGCGCATGGTTACTGCCGTTATACAGGACAAGGTTACCATCTGATTGCAGATTCAGGTAAGCAGTTCCTTTGCCCATGGTCCTTGAGTGCCATATGGCCTTGTTGGCGTTAGTATACAGAACAAGGTCGCCGTTAGTCTGCAGAATCAGATAATATCTCCTGTCCGCCGTTTCGAGCTTCTGTCCAGGATAAAGAAGTGCGTCCGGGAAGTAAGTGTTGACGTAGCCGAGGTTATTAGGATTCTGAACGGTCCTAGTAGCCCAGAGCGCACCGTTTGAGCCAGAGTATATTACTAGGTTGCCATCAGTCTGCAGGGAAAGGTGATCGCCGGAGTTTCCATTCGTATGAGAGTGCCAGAGCGCTTTATTCGAACGGTCGTACAATACTAAGTTGCCGTCCGACTGCAGTATGAGCTTAGACGAGCTCTTACCTGCAGTTCTGCTGCTCCACTGAGCCTTGAAGTTGCTGTAAAGTACCAGATTTCCGTCTTTTTGCAGTATCAACGTACTTTGCTTATCAGGCGACAGTATATAATGTCCCGGAGTCAATGTTGAATTAACGGTCATGTTCGTAGCGCTACTTGCAGAAATAGGCGAGACCACGTTGAGGTTGAAACATACAGAAGGTGTGTTTAACCATGCGTGCCCATCTGCCACCAAGCCAAAACATTCCTTATAACTGCCGGTTTGAGCAGGGGCCTTCAATGTAAAGTTGAAAGTGCCGCTATCTCCGGGCCCTACGGACGATTCGGACATACTGGTCGGTCTGGAAGCAGTGACCCAGCTTGAATCGTAGAATTGACTACTTCTATCCTTAGGATCAAGTGTTCCTATTCGCATGAAAGACTGGCTCCAGCTCTGGTAGCCGATATTCCGCGCCGTGACAGTCATGTAGTACGAACCGCCGGGCGCGACAGTAGGTGTATTACTAAACGCCTTAGTCCTCCCGGAGTCAGAATAAGTGCTTTGGCCTTCAACAATTGCCGCGTATGCGGTAGTAGCTTGTGTCGACCCGAACCACTTCTGGAAGTAGTATACGAACCAGTAGCTACCGGAGTAGTATTCGCGCGAGCTTCCAGGGTAGGCGTGCGGCGTGTAGCAATAGAGCGTAGCGGTTGACGCATTGTTCAGCTTGAATCTCTTGTAGACGGTTCCGTAATCATCTTTGAACGAAACCGTGTTGCCCGGAAGCAGGCCGGGGGTGTAGTAACGGGTTGAGCCGGAACACGGGTAGCTGGAAGGACTATAACCCCACCAGCTGTGGCCGCTGCTTAGCTCGTAATCGACCCTGAACTGCCAGGTACCGTTGTCCACCTGGTTGAAAAAGCCCGCGTAACCGCTACAGCCGCTGGAGTCCGGGCAGCCGTAGCCCATGGCGTATGTGATTTCCGATGAGGTCGGGTTAGGGTTGGTAATCAGGCCTTCTTCTTTCTGCATGGTGGCTATGATGGCGCGCGGGTTGATGCTGTAGGCATGGGCGGCGTCATAGATTATCTGAGCGGCGGATATCCGCTGATTACAGTGATGATAATATGGCGCTGTCCTGGAGCTGCAACGCTCCACGTCGGAGTAATTCTTGATGCCGCTGCCTACGTTGTTCAAGAAGGCCTGGATCTGGCCGGCGCTCATGGTGTTTTTGTCCAGGAACGTGCCGTTATCGATAAGGCTTGATTGATTATAATTAGGCGAAAATGCACTCGTCTTACTGGGCAGTAAATTAAATCCCATACCTGCCAAGAAGGCGACGGCTAGGACTAATAACAGCGCTTTCTTCAATCTCATTCCTATATTATCTACCCATAGTTACTAAAATTTAATCGGTATTTCCACTAAACTTTTTTCCGCGCCGGTCGATGGATCAGGATAGTATACGTCAAGTCTGCCCGTGTGCCCCTGCGATCCAAAGCGAAGCTCGCCGGCGAATTTGCCGCTCACTACCTTCAGCTCGCCCTGGGCCAGCAAACCCACGCTGTCATCGATTAGCATGAACTGGACCTTATCCACCTTGGCCGTACCGGCTATCTGATCGCCCGAAGATAATTTATCGCCGCTGGAGGGAATTTGCAGGGTAATATTCCCATCACTGGAAACGTGCCAGGCAGACTTGGGCGGTAGCGCGCTGGAGCTGGACTGGCCGTTGTTGTCTATGGCGCCGCCCTGCCCCTTGGTGCTAGTGGTGTTCAGATTGTGCTCCGCGGGCTTCTTGGAAGTCACGCCAGTGTTGTTATCCTGCGACTTGCCGCTAGAGTATGTGGCTGGGGACTTTTTGGGCTGGGTTCGTTGCCATAGCCACCAACCGCCCACAGCCAGAGCGACTATTATCAGCGCTAATATAAATGCGCGCCTCTTGGTGTGTACGGTCTTGGTATTAACCATGAGCAATCATTTTTATTTTTGACATAACCATCTTATTATAGCACTTGACCCCAGTATATGTAAACGTGTAATCCTAAGAAATATAATAGGCAGATGAAGAGTGCTATATACTTATAGACAATAATAATCCGCATGCAGAAAAGCACTTCCACGATATCGAGCAAGCTCGCAATTAATAAGTTCTATTCTTTTTATATCAAGCGCCTGTTCCCCGCAGTGGGTATACTGCCCGTAGCACTACCGGCATCCGTGGCTGCGTTCAGTGTGGTGGCGATGTTCCTACTGGTAATCAGCAGACTGGATAACTGGCTGGTGTGGCCGCTTGGACTACTGGCTGCCGTTGCGGCATTCGTATTAGTAGCCCGTACGTTCAAGGTAAAAAGACCAGGTTCGATTTCGGAACAAGCTACATGCGACTTATTAGTGCTCGGCGGCGCAGCCGCATGGACCTTCATCAATGCGCACTACGCGGCACAAGATATATTTACCACAAGGGATCCGGCTATTTATACTAATGCCGGAACGTGGCTTATACATCATACGAGCCTGCACATACCCGTTACACACATTTTCAATGGATTGCCTATACCCTATCACGTGATAGGCCAAGGATTCGGGCACGAAGTTGGCAACCCCCTCTATTTATATGCCCAGGGCTTGCATTTGCTGCCTGTATGGTTTGGGCTGACAGGGCGAGTGTGGGGGGAAACTTTTGCGTTCGGTATAAATTCTCTGTTCGGAGCATTGGCCTTGCTGGCGGTCTATGGCTTTGCGCGCCAGCTTGGCAGGCCTCGGTTCGCGATGCTTATAACCGGCATACTAGCCCTGGCACTGCCTCTTATATATTTCTCTCGTGATACCTATACAGAACCGCTAGCCATGCTCTTTACGTTCAGCACGTTGGCATTACTTTGGGGGGCCCAGCGCACTAAGTCCTACGCATTATGGGGTCTGGCAGGCTTGACTGCCGGCGCGGGCGTGATGACGCGGACGGACGCTTATCTTACGCTTGCGGCGCTGTCGCTCTTCGTAGCGGCATTGTTGGCTTTCATGACTAAGGGGCGCAGAGCAGCCGTCAAGAGAGTACTGATATTCATAGCTTGCGCATTACCCCCGACTATCATAGGTTGGTTTGATCTGACACACCTTTCTAGTGGCTATTACCGCGATTTGAGGCATCAGGTTGTACAGGAGATATTGTTCGTCTGCCTCATGGTTATATTCAGCGCGGCGTTCGTAGCAGTCGCATGGAAGACAGACGTATTGAAGCGGATTGATGAGCTTACAGCTGCATGGAGAGTGCCTGTCATAATGACTGCCGCAATACTCATACTATTGGGCATGGCAAGCCGGCCCCTATGGTACGTAGGACACGAGGTTCACGTACCTTTGATAGGTGGTCTGCAAGCGGCTTCAGGTATGCCCGTAGACGACACGAGGAGTTATGCCGAGCAGACGGTGAACTGGATCGGATGGTATATAGGCCCGATCCTAACCGTATTAGGAGGATTTGGCCTGCTGCTTGCGCTATGGAGGTTCGTGCGCAAGAAGGACACTCTACTACTACCCAGCCTGCTGGTAGTAGGAATAACGTCACTGGTATTCTTAAATCTACCCAACATAAGCCCTGATCAGATATGGGCGTCAAGGCGCCTGCTGCCCGTTATCCTGCCAGGAGTAGCCGCATTCAGCGTCATAGCGATGGAGTGGCTCGATAAGCGGTTCAGCTTCAAGTACAAGCAGGCTGTCTGGGTAATCCTTGTAGAACTCATGGTCCTTACGCCTTTGTTTATAAGCTATCCATTCTTGCGGGTGAAGAGCTACACGCCTCAGCTCAGTCAGATTGAAAGTATCTGTTCAAGCTTGCCGCATGACGCCGCATTGATATGGATAGGGAATATGAAGCTCGTAGCCGTTCAGCCATCCGACATATTCTGCAACGTACCCACGGTCGGCATAGATGGAGCTAATAAGGACCAACTCAAGAAAGTGGTCCAGCTAGTTCAGTCCAGAGGAAAGACCCCAGTAATAGGACTTACGGCCCCAGAAAAGCCAACATATTTCCCCGAAGGGTCCTTCACGACGGTCAATACCTCTACGTTTGATGTGATGGCAGAGGCACTGTATCATCCGCCGAGGCACATAACGGCATCTGTGCGGACTGTCATAATAGGCCAGGTACAGCCGGATGGTATGATAGTGCCTTTGCGGCAAGATAAGTAGGTGATCCTGGTGGCGACCGGTAAGGTTTTTTGCTAATATATGGTTGCATGATAGTCGTAATAATCGCCGGTGGGTCCGGTACCCGCCTATGGCCTCTCTCTACACATAATTACCCGAAGCACCTGCTTAGGCTGACGAACGATAACAGTCTTTTGCAGAATACTTACGCGCGGGTCAGCAAGCTGACCGATCCGGACCATATCTTCGTGGTGTCCGAGGCATCGCACTCCGACCACGTGGTTGAACAGCTGTCCGAGGTACCTAAAGAGAACATATTGATCGAGCCTGCCCGGCGCGGCACGGCGTCGTGCTTTTTGCTGGCCATGAAGGCTATCAAGGAGCGCGGTCTGGACGACCAGGCCATATTCTTCCTGTGGTCCGATCACATCATCCGGGATCTGCGCGGTTTCGCGAATACTGCCTCCCATGCCGGCGAGCTGGCCGAAAAGAAGGGCCGCATAGTGTTCGTGGGCGTGGAGCCCACCTATCCGTCCACGGGCCTGGGCTATATGGAAAAAGGCGACCGCCTGCCCGATGGTTACAAGCAGGTGTTCGAGCTGAAACAGTTCGTGGAGAAGCCGGACAAGAAGACAGCTACGCATTACTTTAGGAGCGGCGATTACCTATGGAATACAGGCTACCTGATAGCCACGCGCGCCACCCTTGAGCGCGAGATCAAGGACAGGAACGGCCGTCTGTGGGGCGATTACCAGGCACTGCTGAAAAGCGATGATGACGAGAAGACATACCTGGGCTTCGAGTCCGAGGCCATAGACAAGGCCCTGAGCGAAAAGGTAGAGGACGGCCTGGTGGTGCCGGCCAATTTCGACTGGCTGGACATAGGGTCGTTCCATGACCTGCACGGCGTGAGCGAGCAGGATGCCGAGAGCAACTATGTGTACGGCGACAACGTGGAACTGGAACAGGTGTCCAACAGCTATGTGCGCAATGAGCAGGGGCTGCCAGTGGCAGTCATAGGTCTGGATAACGTGGCCGTGGTAGCTACCGAGCACGGACTACTGGTGACTAACAAGACCTACGCGCAGAAGGTCGGCGAAGTAAGTAAGAGGTTCAAGGGGAAGTGATGAAGAAACTGATAGCTTTCGATCTGGATGGCACGCTGGCTGATAGCAAGTCGCCGGCCGAAGACAGGATGACCGAACTATTGTCCCAGCTGTTGGATCGGTTCGAGGTCTGCGTCATATCGGGCGGCAAGTTCGAGCAGTTCAAGAAGCAGCTGCTAGGCAACATGGAGGCCACCCCCAGCCAACTGGAGCATCTGCACATAATGCCTACCTGCGGCACCAGATATTATCAATACGACATGGGCCGCGCCGCCGATAACGACGGCTGGTACGAGGTGTACGCAGAGAACTTTACCGAAGCGGAGAAGAAAAAGATCATCGATGCTCTGAACAAGGGCTTCGACGATCTAGGCATGCGCGAGAAAAAGACCTACGGCGAATGCGTGGAGGACCGCGGCTCGCAGGTCACGTTCAGCGTCCTGGGCCAGGACATCGTCGATGAGCTGGGCAAGGAAGGCGTACGCCAGAAAGAGGCCTGGGATCCCGATAATAAGAAGAAGAACAAGCTCCGCGATTATATACAGCCATTGATTCCTGAGTTCGAGGTGCGCGTAGGCGGCGTGACGTCCATAGACGTCACCAAGAAAGGCATCGACAAGGCTTACGGCATGAAGAAGCTGATGGAGATGCTGGAAATCGGCAAGGACGAGATCCTGTTCATCGGCGATCGGCTGCAAGAAGGCGGCAACGATTACCCCGTGAAGGCCTTTGGAATCGACAGTCTGGAAATATCACATTGGCGGGAGACGGCCATCGCCGTCGAAGCCATTCTGCACGTCGTATAGCGGCGCAGACCTATTCTACAGTGACTGATTTTGCCAGGTTGCGCGGCCGGTCCACGTCGTAACCTTTGGACATGGCTATGTAGTAAGCGAAGAGTTGGCCGACGATGGCCTGCAGCACCGGCTGCAACGCCTCGACCGTCGGCGGTATATATATGACATCGTCGCACAGGTCCTTGATGCGTTTGTTCCCCTGGGTGGCGACGGCTATGACCGGGCCCTTCCTGGCGCGGATCTCCTGGATGTTGGAGTATGTCTTATCCAGCAACGGTGAGTCCGTGGCGAACACGAAAGTGGGGAAGTTTTCGTCTATCATGGCCAGCGGGCCGTGCTTCATCTCGC
>CAZSAN010000143.1:0-5606 GCA_964604985.1 uncultured Candidatus Saccharibacteria bacterium
GCAGGGCATTGGCTAGCTTTAGGGGGGTCTGTCCGCCCAGGCTGACGATGATGCCGTCCGGCTTTTCTATATTCAGCACGTTGCGGACGTCTTCCAGGGTAAGGGGCTCGAAATACAGCTTGTCGCTTGTATCGTAATCGGTGCTGACGGTCTCGGGATTGCAGTTGTACATTATGCTTTCAATGCCCGCATCCTTCAGCGCGAAGCTGGCATGGACGCAGGTGTAATCGAACTCGATGCCTTGGCCGATACGGTTAGGGCCGCTGCCCAGTATCATAACTTTCTTGCGCCGGCTACGGGTGATTTCCGTTTCATCGTCCCAAGATGAGTAACAGTAGGGCGTATCGGCGGCGAATTCAGCGGCGCAGGTATCCACGGTCTTATATGCGGGCAGTACGTTGAGCGCCTTGCGCCTGCTCGTTATCCGGTCCGCGGTGACCCCGGCAAGATAAGCCAGCTGGACGTCAGAGAAGCCCAGCTGTTTCATATGCTTGAACTGGCGTTTGCCGGATCGCAGGCCCTTGTCCGCGAAGCCAGCCCGTGCATCTGAAATCCGCTTCATCTGATACAGGAACCAGGGATCGTAGCCGCAGAGCCTGCTTACCTTTTCAAGTTTCTCGCCTCGGCGCAACAGTGATTCGACCTGGAATATCCGGTCCTGCGTAGGTCTGGCGATGGCCTTGAACAGCTTGGCGGCCGGGACTTTGTCGAAATTTTCCTCGCCCGGATCAGCATTGAGTCCGGCCCGTCCTATTTCCAGGCTGCGGATGACTTTCTGCAGGCTTTCAGGAAAGGTCCGGCCGATCGCCATGGCTTCGCCTATCGATTGCATCTGCGCCCCAAGCACGCCGGAACTGCCTGGAAACTTCTCGAAGGCCCAGCGGGGGAACTTCGTGACCACATAATCTATGGACGGCTCGAAACTGGCTGGCGTCTTCTTCGTTATATCATTGGGAATCTCGTCCAGCGTGTAACCGACCGCTAACAAGGCCGCTATCTTGGCTATGGGAAAGCCCGTGGCCTTGGATGCCAGCGCGGAGCTGCGGCTGACGCGCGGGTTCATCTCGATGATTATCTGCTCGCCGGTCTTGGGGTTAACTGCGAACTGCACGTTGCTGCCACCCGTTTCCACGCCGACCTTGCGCAGGCAGGCGAACGCGGCGTCTCGCATCTGCTGGTATTCCACGTCGGTCAGGGTCTGCGCCGGCGCCACGGTGATGGAGTCGCCGGTATGTACTCCCATGGCATCGACGTTCTCTATGGAGCAGATGATCACGCAATTGTCCTTGCGGTCACGCATGACTTCCAGCTCGAACTCCTTCCATCCCTTCAGGCTTTTTTCTACCAGGATCTCGCTGATCGGACTGGCCGCAAGGCCTTCGGCGGCAAGTTTTTCGAATTCGCTCTCGGTCTCGATGATGGCAGTACCTTTTCCGCCCAGGATATATGCCGGCCTGACGATCACGGGCAGACCTATCTTCTTCATTATCGACTTGGCTTTGCCTATGTCGTGGGCGGTGTCCGAGATGGCCGACTTAAGGCCGATCTGCGTCATCGCGTCCTTGAACTTCTGGCGGTCTTCCGCGGTGGATATGGCTTCGGGGCTGGCGCCTATGAGCCTTACGCCATGCTTATCAAGCAGGCCCTTCTCGTGCAGTTCCATGGCCAGGTTCAGCGCGGTTTGGCCTCCTAGCGTAGGCAATAGGGCCTCAGGCTTCTCTTTGACGATGATGCGTTCAAGGACTTCAGCCGTCAGAGGTTCTACGTAAGTACTGTCGGCAAAGTCCGGATCGGTCATGATAGTGGCAGGATTCGAATTGGCCAGTATTATCCTATAGCCCTCCGCGCGGAGCACACGGCAGGCCTGGGTACCGGAATAGTCGAACTCGCAGGCCTGGCCTATGTTGATCGGCCCGCTGCCGATTATAAGTATGGAGCTTATGTCGGTGCGCTTAGGCATCGGCGCCTCCTTCCATCGCGGCTTTGAACCTATCGAACAGATAGCTGGCGTCATGGGGGCCCGGTCCGGCCTCGGGGTGGTATTGCACGCTGAATGCCGGATAGCGCGTACTTCTGATGCCTTCTACGACACCGTCGTTCAGGTTCCTATGCGTGACCACCATGTCTTTCAGGCTTTTTTCAACCACCGCGAAATTATGATTCTGGCTCGTAATCTCAATCTTGCCGGTGGCTAGATCCATGACCGGATGGTTGCCACCGTGATGTCCGAACGGTAGCTTGGATGTCTTGGCGCCCAAGGCCGTGGCGAGCAGCTGGTGGCCTAGGCAGATGCCGAAGATTGGTGTGCGGCCCAGCAGTTCCTTGATCGTAGCTATGCCGTAACCGATCAACTCCGGATCCCCAGGTCCGTTACTCAGGAATATACCGTCCGGCCTGGTGGCCATGATAGCCTCGGCATCAGTTCCGGCCGGTAGGACCGTCACAGCGGCGAACCCAGCCAAGTGGTCGATAATAGAGCTTTTTATACCGAAGTCCAGCGCCGTCACCCTAAGTTTGCCGTGGCCCTTCCTGTATGGCTTGTGAGTAGTGACGGTCCTGACTAGATCGATACCGCCGGTGCCTGGTTCCTGGTGCGCAGCCTTGAGCAGCTGTCCTACGGGGGCCGTGCCGAACGCACCGGGCATGGCGCCGTTCTCGCGTATATGCCGGGTGAGTTTGCGCGTATCGATACCGCATAAAGCGCTGATACCGGCCTTTTCCAGCCACTCCCCCAGTGATTGCTTGGCGCGGTGATTGCTGTAGTGCTCGTCATAATCGCGCATGATCACACCGCGCGCAAATATACCCCGGCTTTCATCGTCCTGCGGGTTGATGCCGTAATTACCTATGTGCACGTTCGTAAAGGTTATGATCTGGCCGGCGTAGCTAGGGTCTGAGATTATTTCCTGATAACCGCTGAGCGCCGTATTAAAGACTACCTCGCCGCCGCTTATACGTTTGGCATGACCGAATACGGAACCTTCGAACACCGTACCGTCACTCAGTACCAGGCGGCCGTCTTTCACCACGTACCCCTTATAAAAATAAAGCCCCCGGAGGGGGTATGTCCGTACTGGTCAGCTTTAATGTCTTTCGCCATTAAAACCTTATTGTAACCGGCTTAGGATGTACCCGCAAGAATCTTACATGGGATCGGGGTTGCGGCAAGGGCGTCGTTGTAGTATAGTTAACATCATGTATTCAGCGATCGCACATGACACTGTCCGCCGCAGCTCACGTACCAACGGGAGTTGTCCTTGCGATAATTGAGCGAACATTAATAAGCTCCAGACAGCTCCCAGAACAGGGAGCTTTTTTATTTGGAGTACACATGAAGACTAAGAAACTTTGGCAGACCGGGGGCAAGACCATACACCCCTTGATAGAAACCTATACAGTGGGCAAGGATTACGAACTGGACAGACGCCTGCTTGGCTACGATGTCCGCGCTAGCAAAGCCCATGTGGTTATGCTGGGCAACATAGGTGTCGTAAGCAAGTCCGAAGCTCGCAGCCTGCTGGCGGTGCTGGACAAGCTTTACGCAGATTGGGCCGCAGGGAAGTTCAAGATCGAACCGGAACACGAGGACGGTCACACGGCGATCGAGCTATACCTTACGGAGAAGCTGGGCGATCTAGGCAAGAAGGTACACACTGCCCGTAGCCGCAACGACCAGGCGCTGGTCATGATGCGCCTATACACGAAAGATAATTTACGGCAGGTAGGCGAGTTGTTGAAAACCCTGACGAAGGCCTATCAGGATACTGCCGATCGCATGGAGTACATCATGATGCCGGGCTATACGCACGGACAGAAGGCTATGCCGACTACCGTGGCGACCTGGCTTTGTTCTTTCGCCGACGGCTTCAAAGATACGCAAATACTCGTGGGTTCAGCCTTGAAACTGGTGGACCAGAATCCGCTTGGGTCGGCTGCAGGTTTTGGCGTGGACATCCCTGTAGACAGGGAGCTGACCGCAACCGAGCTAGGATTCTCGAAGGTACAGGAAAACCCGATGTACTGCGGATTGTCCCGGGGCCTGTTCGAGCTGGCCGCGGTGCAAGCTCTGAGCCCTGCGATGGTATTGGCCGGTAAGTTCGCCCATGACATGCTGATGTTCACAGGGCAGGAGTTCGGATTCTTCAGCCTGCCTGATGACATGACGACAGGCTCGTCCATAATGCCGCACAAGCGCAATTACGACCTATTCGAAATCATGCGCGGACAGGCAGCGGCCTTCGGCGGTTACGCGTCACAGCTACAAGCCATAGCCACGGGCACGCCTAGCGGGTATAACCGGGATTTGCAATTGACCAAAGGAATCGTCCTGGAAGCGTTTGATACCGCAAACGTTACGCTAAAGGTGCTTACGCTGGCTGTCGCGCACCTGAAAGCTGACAAAGAGGCGCTGTCAATGGCGATGACCGAGGAATTGTTCACGGTGGCCAGGATCAATGAATTGGTCGGTCGGGGCATACCGTTCCGTGATGCCTATATGCAGGTGAAGGGCATGCTATAGTTGTCGGGAAGGGAAAGGGCCATGTTAAAGGTAGGCATAGTAGGTGTATCGGGTTATTCGGGCCGCGAGCTGTTACGGTTGCTTCTGGATCATCCCGAAGCGGACATAACCTATGCTTCCGCTAATACCACGGAAGGTCCGGTTGCCGGCATATGGCCCGAGTTCAAAGGCCGGATCAATCTGACCTGCCGCCAGTACGAGCTGGAGGAAGCTTCCCAGGCCGATCTGGTGTTCCTGGCCACCCCGCATACGGTCAGCATGAAGCTGGCTCCGAAGCTTTTGGAGCGCGGCGTCCGAGTGGTAGATATGAGCGGCGATTTCCGTCTTTCCTCCGAAGGCGAGTACTTAAAGTGGTACAAGGTTGCTGAACACCACGCGCCGCACCTGCTGGAAGATGCTGTGTACGGCCTGCCGGAGCTTAATGCCGAGCGGATAAAGGGCGCACGTCTGGTAGCTAACCCCGGCTGCTATCCTACGGCCAGCATACTGTCGGTGGCGCCGGTGGCGCACAGGGGTATGTATAGCATTCACATCGATGCGAAATCAGGCGTCAGCGGCGCCGGCATATCCAAGGCCAAGAAATTGCTTGCGGATATGAAGGATGATTTCAAGGCCTACAAGGTGCTGGCTCATCAGCATAGCCCGGAAATCACGGAGCAACTGGCGATATTGGCCGGGCAGCCTGTACCCGTGGCATTCGTACCGCATCTGCTGCCGTTCGAGAGGGGCATCTTTACCACGGTTTATATCAGTCTTGACGAAGCCATGGTTCAGGCGACGGCACAGGACATGTTTGAAGCATTCTATAGGGACGCGCCGTTCGTGAAAGTCATGCCGCCGGAAGCCGATCCGCGTATTAGGGATGTCGTAGGCACGAACCAGGCCCATGTACAGGTCGCGGCCGACCCGGAACAGAAACTGCTGGTAGTGACCACGGTTATAGACAATCTAATAAAAGGCGCTTCAGGCCAGGCGGTACAGAACTTCAACCTTATGTACGGCTTCGACGAGACGCTGGGGTTCAAAGTATGAACAAGACCGGGGGCGGCATATTGGCGCCTAAAGGTTTTCGCGGCGGCGCGGCGGC
>CAZSAN010000144.1:0-2065 GCA_964604985.1 uncultured Candidatus Saccharibacteria bacterium
AAAATCCTTGTAGAAATCGGCGATCATCTTCTCCCATGACTGTTCACCTGCCGCGATTTCATCGAAATCCGCCTCTACTTTGGCGGTGAAGTCGTAGTCCACCACGGAGGGAAAATATTTCACCAGGAAGTCGTTCACCACGTCAGCGATACCCGTCGGTATAAGCTTACCCTTGTCAGCCCCGGTTATGACCGTAGTCTTGGCAGTGCTTACCGCGCCGTTTTCCAATTTAACTTCCGCTATCTCCCTTTCTTCTCCGTCCAGGTCGGATTTTTCCACGTAACCGCGGACCTGGATGGTGGATATCGTAGGGGCATACGTGCTTGGCCGGCCTATACCCAGTTCCTCGAGCTTCTTGACCAAGGCGGCCTCCGAATAGCGGGCCGGCGGGCGGCTGAAGGTCTCCACGGCGGTTATATGGCGCAATTCAAGCTTCTGGCCGGTCTTGACGTCTGGAAGCAGTACGTCGTCCTTGGTGCCCCCGTAAACCTTCATGAATCCATCGAACTGCAGAACTTCGCCCTTGGCCAGGAATTTCTCCGGTTGGGTGGATATGCTGATCGTGACCTCTGTACGTTGCAGCGCGGCCGGGCTCATCTGGGATGCAAGGGCCCGCTGCCAGATCAGTTGGTATAGCTTCTTCTGTTGATCATCGCTTCCAGCTTCCGTCTTCTTAAAGTCCGTAGGCCGTATGGCCTCATGGGCTTCCTGCGCGCTGGAGTTCTTGGTCTTGTATTGCCGCACCTGGTGGTATTCGGAGCCGTACTCCTTCTTTATATAATCGCCTGCAGCTGCTATGGCCTGACCGGATAAGGTGGTGCTATCGGTACGCATATAAGTTATGTGGCCTGATTCGTATAGGCGTTGGGCGAGCGTCATGGTCTGGCGCACGCTGTAGCCGAGCCTGCGGCCCGCTTCCTGTTGCAGGGTGCTGGTGGTGAAAGGCGCGCCGGGATTGCGGGAGCCCGGTTTGCGCTCTATGCCTTCTACGGTGAAGTCCGCGCCTTTGGCCTTGTCGAGCCATTTTGCGGCGGTATCCGCATCCGCCAACCTATCCTGTAATTCGGCCGGCAGTTCATGCTCCGGCCCACCGCCGCCAGCCAGGAACAGACCGGTTACTTTGAATGTGCTTTCGGCTTTGAAGTCTTTTATTTCGCGTTCACGCTCGACTATAAGACGCACGGCCACGGATTGTACCCGGCCAGCCGACAGGCCGGTCCGGACCTTCTTCCAAAGCACGGGCGATAGCTCATAACCTACGAGCCTGTCCAGCACGCGGCGGGCCTGCTGGGCATCGACAAGCTTGAGGTCGACCGTCCTGGGGTTCTTGACCGCCGCTTCGATGGCAGATTTGGTAATTTCGTGGAAGACTATACGCTTGGTCTTGGCCGGATCAAGCTTGAGCGCATTCGTCAGATGCCAGGCTATGGCCTCTCCTTCGCGGTCCTCGTCGCTGGCCAGCCAGACTTCGCTGCCGGCGGCCGCCTTCTTGAGCTCAGCCACTACTTTCTTTTTGTCGGCACTGACCTCGTACTTGGGCGCGAAACCATGCTCTATATCGATGTTCAAGCCCTTTTTCGGTAAGTCGCGTATATGCCCGAAGCTGCTCTTGACCACATAATCCTTACCCAGGAAACGCTCGATTGTCCTGGCTTTGGCGGGACTCTCTACTATGACTAAGTTCTTTGGCATAAGCCCTTATACTAAGCGCATACGCACCAATAATGCAATACGTATGGTGACATATATATAAGAATGCTCAGGATTGGCTCAGCTGGACCCCATGGGTGGCAGTGTGCCTTAAAAGCCCAGACTGCGACCGGCCTTGTAGCCTGCCCATATGCCGGCGAATGAACCGACAGTACCCAGGAGCAGGCTCCAGCCGCCTAGCCAGTTGCCGTGGTCGAACAAGACTGCGCCCAGCCATCCGCCTATGGTGCCGACTACGGTTACGCCCAGAAAAATCATAAGCTTCATTACTTAATTATAACCCTAAGGCCGGCAACTATTGTGGAGACAGTACAATACCTCGGACGTCAGACAATGCTCCAATGGTTTGCGCCGA
>CAZSAN010000145.1:0-3058 GCA_964604985.1 uncultured Candidatus Saccharibacteria bacterium
CAAGGTCTGGGCCTGGTCCGGACAGTCGCCCATATCCACCTGGACGACCCTTGCGCCCTTGCCGGTGACGGTGATGCTGTTGCGGCCGCGCCTTACCTCGTTGCCCATATGCTCCAGTATCTCCAGGAAGCCCATGTCCGCCTGCAGGGAGTCAGGATTCAGGTTATCGACCGTTATGGAGGAATGGGTCAGGGCGGCCACTGCGAAGAAGTAGCACGCGCTTGATACATCGCCTTCGACATTGTAGTCCGTTGCCGCGTAGTCGCTGCCTGGTACAGTGAACCGGCCGTATCCGCCGCGCTTTACCGGAACGCCGAAGCTTTCCATGGCCGCGAGCGTCATGTCCACGTAGGGTTTGGATCCCAGTTCGCCGGTGACCTCTATGTCCCAGCCGCCTGCCAGGGGGGCGGTCATCAGCATGGCTGACAGGTACTGGCTGCTGACGCCGCCGGGTACTTTGACGGTCGTTCCGGAAAGGTCCGACGAACCTACCTGGAGCGGAGGATAGCCCTCTTTCCCCAGGTACTTTATATCTGCTCCAAGCGTTCTTAGGCTGTTGACCATATCCTTCACGGGCCGTGCATTAAGCCCGGTGTTGCCGCCCAAGGTTTGCCTGCCCGGTATGACGCATGATAGCGCCAGCAGGAAGCGCAGGGTTATGCCAGACAGGCCTGCGTCCAAGTCGTAGACGGTGTCTTTGGCGGACCTTACGTCGCCTGATACTTCCAGCACGTCGCCGGAACGGCCGATACGGATACCCAGGCTTTCCAGACAACCGATCATCGCGTCGGTATCGTCGCATACTAACGCCCCTTTGACCTTGACGGTGCCCGGGGTCATGGCAGCTAGCAGCAACGCCCGGATCGTATAGCTCTTGGATCCGGGAACGGCTATCCGGGCCTTCACGGGTCGGGGCAGAGGTGTGATGCTCAGACTTTTCATCCCAGTACCGTTCGGAGCGCCTCCTTCACGACACTCTCGGGCACTTCGTGATCGTATGTGGCGTGGCCTAGGCCTTCCAGGAGCGTCAGGTTCAGCTTGCCGCCGGTGTTATTTTTACCCGATCGCATCCTTGTGATCACATCTTCAAGTCGGTAGCCTCTTATCTTCGTAGGCAGGCCTGCCTTATTGAGGGCTTGTATTATCGTGCTTAGATCCTCTGACGATAACAGTCCCGTATTGGCTGATATGGTGGCTTCTGCTGCCATGCCCAGGCTTACTGCCTCTCCATGCAGCAGGGGTCCGTCCGTCTCTAGGCTCAACGCCTCAATCGCATGGCCCACGGCATGGCCAAAGTGTAGAAGCTTCCTGGCGCCTTTTTCAATAGGGTCGTCTTTGAAAATGCCAAGCTTTATCATGCATGATCCATATATTATGTCCTCAAGCTCTTGGCTGTTGAATTCCGCCGGCCGTTTAGCGGTAGCCTGTATGAAATGGTCCGCGTCCGCTATCAGGCCGTGCTTGATGATTTCACCAAACGCCGATGTGAATTCACGCCTAGGCAGCGAAGCCAATGTCTCGATATCTATAATTACGCTCACAGGTTGGCGGAAGCTGCCGATCAGATTCTTTACGCCATCGAAGTTGAAAGCGGTCTTGCCGCCTATGCTGGAGTCGACCTGTGCGAGCAGGGTCGTGGGTATGTTAAGGAAATCGACGCCGCGCATATAGGTCGAAGCCGCAAAGGCGCCCATATCCCCTATGACGCCGCCCCCCAGATTGATAAACAACGAGCTGCGGTCGCAACCCGCGGCATGGGCAGCCCTCCATATCTTCTCTATATTCGCTAGATTTTTGTGTTTGTCGCCCCCGGGTATTACTACTGTTCCGGTGCCGCTAGGCAACGAATCCAGCAGACGCTTTCGGAGATCCGGCGGCGTCTTATCGTCGACCACTACGATTATTTGCGAATAGTTGCCCAGCGGGTAAAGGGAGCCGATCTGTTCCAACGATCCGCTGCCGATGTTTATGGCGTAACGCTGCGGACTGGGCTTGTCCAGCTCCACGCTTATCTTCCTCATATGTTAATCATATCAAAAGTAACTTTTTACCGGTAAAACAACCATAGGATAAGTGCGATATAATGTTATCGATATTATGGGCAAACCTGTGATACTGACCGGTCTAAGGGCTAATAATGATCTTCACATAGGCAACTATCTGGGGGCATTGCTGCCTATGGTCGACATGGCCAAGCAGCATGCCGGCGACTACCAGGTCAATCTAATGATGGCCGATCTGCATAGCTTTACCACGCCGGTGGAGCACTCCAGGCTGCAGGAGCAGATCAGGCAGAATCTGCGGGTATATGTGGCCGCAGGCCTGCCCCTGGACAACGATGACATACGCGTGTTCCGGCAGAGCTACGTACCGGCCCATTCCGAGCTGGCCATCATCCTTGATTCATTCACGGGGATGGGCGAGATGGCGCGGATGACCCAGTTCAAGGACAAGTCCGCCAAGCTAAGCGAAGACCGCATAAGCGTGGGACTTTTCAATTATCCGGTGCTGATGTCGGCGGACATATTGCTCTATGGGTCGTCGTATGTCCCGGTGGGCGACGATCAGACCCAGCATCTGGAGTTCGCGCGGGATATCGCGGAGCGCATGAACAAACGGTTCGGCGAGCTGTTCACTGTACCCAGACCGGTCGGAGAGCAGCATAACTTCTTCGGCAAGGACCAAGGCCTGCGGGTACGCGATCTGCAGAATCCGACAAAGAAGATGAGCAAGAGCGAGGAGTCCGGCAAGGGCGTGATATTCCTGACCGACAGCCCCGAGGACGCGCGCCGAAAGGTCATGGCCGCCGAGACCGACAGCTTGGGGGAAGTAAGGCATGATTACGGCGAACGCCCAGGGGTCAGCAACTTGCTGGACATGCTGAAGCTGTTCGGCGGCGATCCGGACGGGTTCATAGGCCAGAAGCAGTACGGGCCTTTGAAGCAGGCCGTGGCTGATGCCGTCGCTGATTTCCTGGGTGATTTCCAAAGCAGGTTGGATGGGGTAGATGAACAGGCCATACTGGCCAAGCTCAAGGTTTCCGAAGAGGCGATGAACC
>CAZSAN010000146.1:0-2264 GCA_964604985.1 uncultured Candidatus Saccharibacteria bacterium
CTAGCGGTATAGGTGCGGATGGGCCTAGTGCCGAGGACCCCATAGGAGAGGTCTTCAGCACCCTGGAAGGACCGGATGATTTCCTAAGGCTTACGGTCAGGAACGCCATGGAAACTGCCATCAGCGGTCATCGGAGTGCCAGAACCTACGGGCCTGAGTATCATTCGCACGTCGGTACCGACCATGATGCCGGTCCTGACATATGGGCCGGCCAGCCAAATAGCCACGATATCCGGCTGGCATGACACGCGTTGCTACTAGACACATACAGATAATCTGTTAAAATAAGCCAATATCATTAACTGCTGACTAAAAGTCACTTTTGAGCTTAAAAGCGAGACAAAGGGATGTTACAGCGGGCTAACGTAAGTTAGGAAGGAACACCACCTATGGCAGACGCCAAGACTACGAACAAAAGTAAAAGTGAACCGGCGGACGGCAAGCAGCGCATCCGCATACGCCTTAAAGCCTACGACCACAAGGTCATAGACCAGGCAGCCAAACAGATCATAGACACCGCGCTGCGTACCGGCGCTTCGCTGGCCGGGCCCATACCCCTGCCTACACGCCGTTCCACGTTCACCGTCGTAAAGAGCCCGCACGTATATAAGAAGGGCCGCGAGCAGTTCGAGATGCGCGTGCACAAGCGCCTGATCGACGTGTTCGAGCCTACGCCTAAGACCATCGACTCGCTGATGAACCTGTCGCTTCCGGCAGGCTGCGACGTCGAGATAAAGATGTAGCCATGGCGGAACGGCGTACTATAACCGTCGACATAGGCGAAGATTACATAAGTACGAGGTTCTTCCCGCCGTTACCGGAAACAAGTACCTTCGAGGCCATAAGCAGCGCTCTGTCATTCAGGGAGGTACAACACCCTAAGGGCAGCTCGGCTATCAGCGGCGTGGTGTACGACATGGGCGATCCCCGGTTCATGCGTGACACGCTGGGCAAAATGAAAGAAGAGCTGGAGCAAGGCACCGGCTATGAGTTTGCAGCTGACATTGAGCAGCTGATCGGAACTGCACCCTGATAGGCCTTGTAGAATTTGCAACACGTTGACAGAGGTGATTGAGCCGTGGTACTCTGTTATGGTATCTGAGTAAACTTTTACTTGGTTTGCGCTAGCAGGTCTGTCCATAACAGGGGTAGAAACCGCTCGAAGCCAGGTATTTTTATGTCAAACCTCAGCTATAGAAACGTAACATCTGAAGGAACAGATGAAAGCATTGATTACCCGAAAAGTAGGAATGACCAGCACCATCGCCGAAGACGGTGCGGCTCAGGCTGTGACCTTGCTCGCGGTGGGTGATCATACCGTGCTTCAGCATAAGACGGCCGAGAAAGACGGCTACACGGCGGTGCAGGTGGGTACGGGTAATGTGAAGAAACTTGGCAAATCCCTGGCCGGACATGTCAAAGCAGCCAAGGTGACGCCGAAGATTATCCGCGAATTCCGCCTAGAGGACATACCTGAAGAAATGAACGTCGGCAGCAAGATAAGCGCCGACGTTTTCAGTGTGGGTGATACGGTCAATGTCACCGGCGTCACAAAGGGCAAGGGCTGGGCCGGTACCATTCGCCGCCATAACTTCCATCGTCAGCGCAAGACTCATGGCGCCAAGGGCAATACGCGCAAGCCAGGCTCCATCGGATCCATGTATCCGCAGAGGATATTCAAGGGCAAGAAGATGGCAGGCCATCTCGGTCACGACCAAGTCACCGTTCGCAACCTGAAGGTTGCCTTGGTCGATACCGAACTCGGCGTCATAGGCGTGACCGGCGCGGTGCCGGGTCCGAAGAAGAGCATCATAGTAGTCAAGGAGGCCAAGTAATGGCCGTCGCTACCTATACAAGCACCGGTACCAAGGCTGCGGCTCCGGCCAAGCTAGACAAGGCCGTATTCGGCGCTACCCCCGATAATCACGACCTGATCAAGGCCGCCTATGTCAGGTACCTGGCTAATGGCCGCGAAAATCTGGCTGTCACGAAGACAAGAGGGCTTGTCAGGGGTGGCGGTAAGAAACCATGGCGCCAGAAAGGTACCGGACGTGCCCGTTTCGGATCCTCACGCGTGCCTATATGGCGGGGCGGCGGTATAACTTTCGGCCCGACCGGCCAGGAGAATTACTCAAAGAGCATGAACGCCAAGTCCAGGAAGTTGGCCGTACGCCAGGCCCTGAGCCTTGCTAATGACGGCGGCAAACTCATAGTCATGGAAGATGTAGCTTCCAAGTCCGGTAAGACCGCCGAAATCGCCAAGC
>CAZSAN010000147.1:0-2544 GCA_964604985.1 uncultured Candidatus Saccharibacteria bacterium
AAGAAATCCCACCTCGTTTCCCACTTAGCGTAAATTTAGGGACCTTAGATGATGGTCTGGGCTGTTTCCCTTTTGAGCGACGAGCTTAGCCCCGCCGTTCTAACTGCCGTAGTTCCACTGACCGTATTCGTAGTTTGTCAAGGGTGGGTACGCGTAAGCGCCCCAGTCCGAAACAGAGCTCTACCCCAGTCAGCTACCGTACGACGCTAGCCCTAAAGCTATTTCGAGGAGAACCAGCTATCTCCGAGTTCGATTGGCATTTCACCGCTAACCACAGGTCATCCGGGCATTTTGCAACATGCTGCGGTTCGGCCCTCCACGTGGTTTTACCCACGCTTCAGCCTGCCCATGGTTAGGTCACCCGGTTTCGGGTCTATTCGACGGGACTAGGTCGCCCTGTTCAGGCTCGCTTTCACTGTGCCTACGACAAATGTCTTAAGCTTGCCACGCCGAATAACTCGCTGGATCGTTCTACAAAAAGCACGCCGTCACCGATAAATCGGCTCCGACTCCTTGTACGCACACAATTTCAGGATCTATTTCACTCCCCTTCCGGGGTTCTTTTAACCTTTCCCTCACGGTACTTGTACACTATCGATCGTAAGATATATTTAGCCTTGGAGGGTGGACCCTCCGGATTCAGTCAGGGTTTCACGTGTCCCGACCTACTCGACAACACAGATGATAAGGTTCGCATCGCTTGGTATACCAGGCTATCACTGTCTATGGCCCAGCTTTCCAGCTGGTTCTACTCGCCACGCGAATTTCTGACCTTATGCGGATCGGTGGTAGCATCCGCTTCCAATATGGAATTCTGGATAAAATCCAGGGCTCCATACTGGTTATCTGTGTGTCACAACCCCCTAATAACATTCGTCTACCAACTTATCCATCCGGCAAATTGCCAGATGAAAGTCATTAAGGTTTGGGCTCTTCCGCGTTCGCTCGCCACTACTTACGGAATCATTGGTTATTTTCTCTTCCTCGGGGTACTAAGATGTTTCAGTTCCCCCGCTTACCGCTATCCGACCCTATATATTCAAGTCGGCGCGACCAGGTATGAACCTGGCCGGGTTTCCCCATTCGGACACCTCCGGATCAAAACATATGTGGCTGTTCCCCGGAGCTTTTCGCAGCTCATCGCGTCCTTCGTCGGTATCTTACGTCAAGGCATCCGTTATGTGCGCTTGAGTAACTTTTTACGATTGGCCTGGCGACGGTCGGTGAGACCGCATCCAAGCCGGTTTGTGCAATTGACTGGTCATCGGTGATCATCAGATATACATCCTTTGATTTCCGATAGCCGTTTGTCTTACGCAAATGTCTTTCGACATCTGCAAATTGCTTTTCTCTTAAGATCATCCTTGGGATTAATTTGGGGTTAACCTCTGGATGATCCGTCGACTGAATTGTTAAATTGCTAAACTCTAGTGCTTATTGATGCGTGGTGGTGCGAAAAAATGCGCCCGCCTCGATCGTTAAGCTTGAGTTTACGTTCAGCTTTTCCGTCCTTCTGCCGTTGGATTCGGCTTGGCGACAAGCCCGGACCTAAACTCAAGCGTTCAATACATCTTATCAAAGATAACAGGGGCGGTCAAGCCCCTGCTGGTGTCAAACTTGCTACAGTTTTATAGATAAACTTGGTGGATCAGGCCCGGAATAACGCCGTGTGACCGGCTTGGACTTTCAGCTCAGCCAGCACCGGGGCCGGCAGCAGGCATATCCAGGATGACGCCCACGGGTTCTCCGTGATGGGTAGCTACCAGTCCGCCGTGCGCGTCCTGCCGGATGGTCATGCTGATGCCGTGGTCATGGCTGGCTTCGCGCGCATCCGGCGGCCACAGTACGGAGGTATCGCCCGCAGCCGTCTCATAATGTATGGCCGGCTCGTCTGGCAGCGGTGTCATATAGGCGTGCTTTTCATGAGGCCCTGGCTTCGGTAGCTTGATCGTGACTGATACCGGCCGGCCGCCCATGGTAGCTTGCAGACCGTTATCACCGTCTTCTTCCACGCTGACCTTCTGGACTATCTTCTTGGCATAGTAGTCTATGCTGCCGTCAGGCCGCTTGGCCGACTCGAAGTAGGGTAAGGCGCCGGTGACGTATTCTACCGCCGGTTCGCCGCTGCCATCGCGCTGGGGCCGCCCGTCTCCGCCGCCGCTGGTGCGACCACCTACGAACGCCACCGCTCCCAAGGCCAGGAATAATCCCACCGCCGCGGCCTTCTCCACGAAAGTATTCTTCGGAGCCCTGTTATGTCGCACACTCATTGGAAGGCTATATTACAAATATATGCCCTTTTTGTCAACGAACGTCGCCCCGTTTACTGCGTGTTGAAGTAGTTGAACTTGTACGTGGTGTTGGCGGCCGGTGTCTGAGCGAAGTCTATATGCATCTTGGTCGTGTCCGAGTTCACGAACACGCCTGCCTGAGCGCTATCCTTGTTGCGCGGACTGATGACCGGGTTAGGCGTCTGGCTGAAGGCGTCGTGGAAGGTCCCCGTGCACTGCGCGCCGTCGGCCAGCCCGGTCCTACCGGTATCGA
>CAZSAN010000148.1:0-2112 GCA_964604985.1 uncultured Candidatus Saccharibacteria bacterium
TTCGTAGCCTTTGGCCCGACGCAGCCTGAGGGGTACGGATTCTATGGTGCGCACGTTCGAAGTGACATCTTCGCCTACGAAGCCGTCGCCGCGCGTTATGCCCATGGTAAGCACGCCGTCCTCGTAGACCAGCGCGCACGCCAGGCCGTCCATCTTCACATCTGCGAAGTATTCGAGTTTGGCCGCCTGCGGCAGCAACTTGGATATACGTTACTGCCACGACTTTACTTCTTCTTCGTCGAACACGTCGATCAGGCTGAGCATACGGGTGCTATGATCCCGCTGCTTGAAGCCTTGCGCGGGGGCGCCGGCAACGCGTTGAGTCGGCGAGTCAGGCGTCACCAGGTCCGGATATCTTTCTTCCAGTTGGGACAGCTCGTGTTTCAGGCTATCCGCCGCCGCCTCGCTCATGATTGACTCATCAAGTACGTGGTAGTGGTAACGATAGTCGTTAATGAGTTCCCTGAGCTTTTCGATGCGCGCGGCGTCGCTCTGCCTACTCATTCAAGAGTTCCCTGTATAAGCTGTACATGTAGGCGTGTATCGCCGTCAGGCTGAACATAGTAAGCAGGAAGAACACCCAGCGTGCAAGCGGTGCTGCCAGTATGATCATCGGCAGCATCACGATCAGTCCGGCCAACAGAAGTACGAGCGGCAGGCATAGTATCTTGCGCAGCACCGTCCAACGCCGATAGCGTACCAGCTCCCTGGCCGAACGCAGCGCCTTCATGGGCGCCATGTCGGGCAGCGTCACTATATACAGCGCGAATACGGAAGACGTGATCATGTATAAAGACAGCAATGCCAACAGCGCGAAGAGCACGACCCACAGTAGTCTCTCGGCAGCATCCACGGCTATGCCGTTGTCGATGACAGTGGAATAGAGCGTAGACCCTACCAGCAGTGGTATGAGCTGCAAGCCGATGACCGCTATGACCAATATGAACGGTATGAGCGGTGACATACCGCGGTAGAAGGCATCGCGGATCCGGGGCCGCGAGCCGGAGCTTACGGTGCGCAGCGCCCATATGATGGCCAGGCTGGCTATGATCGCCAGTATCACCTGATAAGTACCGGTAGTCTGGTCGGTAGTATTACCCGCCGAGCTTATCATCAGCACGAATATGCTAAGGCTGGTGGGCACGAAGCCCAGATGGCCGGTGAATACCTGGCTGAAGGCGTGTTTCAGCGAAGATACGTCGGTCGTGCCTGACAGGCTCTGTACCAGGATCAGGTTCAGCACGCCGTAAACCAGCGTTATACCTATGAAGAGCTTGCGATGGCTCCATATCAGACCGGCGGACATCTTGGTAAGCCGCCAGACATTGGGCAGGCGCACCGGATGTCTTATGCGCTTCTGCAAACGGAAGCTTTCGTACTTGCCCAACCTCACCCGGCGCGGTTTCGCAGGCCTCTCGCCAGCAGGCTTTGCAACAGCATCCTTGGGTCTGCTAGGCATGGGTCCCCATGCTGCGCAGGCGCTTGATACGATCGTCGATGGGAGGATGGGTGCTGAACAGGTTCGCCAGGCTGTGTCCTTTCAATGGGTTAACGAAGAACAGATGGGCTGTAGCCGTGTTCTGATGCCTGGCCACGCTGCCCGTCTTCTTGATCTTTTCCAAGGCTTCGGCCAGACCTTCCGGATAGCGGGTGGTCAGGGCGCCCGTGGCGTCCGCCAGATATTCCCGTTGACGCGATACGGCCAGCTGGATCATGCCGGCGACTATGGGCGCCAGGATGGCAGCCACTATACCAAGCACCAGGAAAGCCTGATTGTTTTCACGCCTATCGTCACTGAACCAGACCATGCGCAGTATGATGTCGGCGATGAGCGATATTACTGCCGTGAGGGCGAAGGCCACCATGCTCACACGTATGTCGTAGTTCTTGATGTGTCCCAGCTCATGGGCCAGCACGCCCTGGAGCTCCTGATCGTCCATGATGTCCAGCAATCCGCTCGTCACGCATACGGCAGAGCTCTTAGGGTCGCGGCCCGTGGCGAAGGCGTTCGGCGCGGGATCGTCCATTATATACACCTTGGGCATGGGCAGCCCGTCCGTTATGGACAGGTTCTCGACCGTACGCCATAGTCTGGGGTTATCGCTCCTTTGT
>CAZSAN010000149.1:0-2338 GCA_964604985.1 uncultured Candidatus Saccharibacteria bacterium
TCGACGTCGTCGGGGGTGGCGGGGTCGATGATCGTGGGGCCCCGCCCCGCACGCGTGAAGATGCGGGCGGCCACGTAGCCCACACCGAGGATGACCTGGCAAACCCCGGGCCTAACCGGGGCAAGAAGGGTTTCACGGACGAGGAACGCGCCGGCTTCCAGGCTTTCATAGATGCCGGATTCATAGATACGTTCCGCATGTTCAAGCAAGGTAATGGCTATTACACGTGGTGGTCGCATTTCGCAAATTCGCGCGAACGCAACGTCGGCTGGCGCATAGACTATGTGCTGGTGTCGGCCGCGCTCAAGGACAAGGTCAAAGCGGCGGATATACACCCGAAGGTCATGGGCTCCGACCACTGTCCCGTATCTGTTACACTGGATATATGAGACTTGAGCTGGTATCACTTGAAAGCACCGATGGCATCGGATTGCCCGGGCTGCTGTACAGACCCGACCACGACACGGATCAGGTAGCCGTATGGCTGCACGGCATGGGCGATAACGCCGTGTTCTATAAACCTGATCAGATAAATGCGCTCGCAGAGTCACTGACAGACAGGGGAATAGCTTTCCTTGCTTTCAATAACAGAGGCGCTCACGGCAAGAAAAGCCTGAGATACGCAGACGAGGCCTTACCTGAAGAGGATCGCCGTTATCGGGGTGGTATGTATTACGAACGGATATCGGACTGCGTTTACGATATCGACGGTGCGGCGGCATTCCTTAGGCATCGGGGCTTCTTAAGGCTTTTTCTGATCGGTCTTAGCACGGGCGCAAACAAGATCTGCGCCTACCATGTCCGCGCAAAGGATAATCCCTATAGCAGATACGTGCTGGCCGGGCCGGGAGACGATACGGGCCTGATGTTCAAGGAGCTAGGTGAAAAGAAGTTCTGGGCCGCACTTAAGTATGCGGCCGCGTACGTCAGTGATGATCCATTCAGAACCATGCCGAAATATACAGGCATGTACCCCTTCAGTGCACGATCCGCGCACGACATCCTGGACCCTGACGGGGCATATAATACATTCCCTCTGTACGAGGCCGTACACGGGCGCATCGGCAAGAAACCGCTTTTCGAAGAATACCGCCGGCTGGATAGGCCGACGCTCATCATATACGGTAGCGACGACGAATATACGGATCATGTCGGGGGCAGCTCGGAAGCCATCCGGGTCTTCATGCGGCACACATCCAACGCCATGCTCAAGAAAGTTGACTCTTCGATCATCGCCGGTGCAGACCATTCATTCTCCGGTCGCGAAAAGGATTTCGCCAGGCAGGTGGCAGATTGGCTGGCCCATGACTAAGGGTAAGCCTTTCGCTGTCTTCGATATAGACGGCACTGTCATACGCTGGCAGCTTTATCATGCCGTCAGCGACCAGCTGGCCAAGGACGGTCTGATAGACGCCGGTTCATTTGAACACGTCAGACAGACACGCATGGACTGGAAACGCCGCACCGGCCAGGACTCTTTCCACGAATATGAGACCGAGCTCATAAAGGTATTCGACGAGGCATTGTCTGGCATGGAGGTCGACGGCTTCACTGCCGCAGTAGATAGGGTCTTCGATGAATACAAGGACCAGGTCTACACATACACCCGCGACCTCATACATAGGCTCAAAGGTGCAGGATACCTGCTATTCGCTATCTCCGGGTCGCCCCGCATCATCGTGAAGAAGATGGCGGACTACTACGGTTTCGACGACTTCGCCGCCACGGAGTTCAAATCGGAAGGTGGCCGTTTCACGGGAGAAAAAGACCTCACCGTAGGCAAGAAACCGGAGCTGCTCAAAGCGCTGGTAGCCAAGCATGGTGCGTCTTACTCCGGCAGCATAGGCATAGGAGATAGTGAAGGGGACACCGATATGCTTGATATGACCGACGACCCCATAGCTTTCAATCCGAGCAAAAAGCTCTTCAGCCATGCCCGCGCACATGGCTGGAAGATAATCGTGGAGCGCAAGAACGTAGTATATGAATTGGAGCCTGACGATGGCCGCTACCGCCTCAAAGGATAAGCCGCTCACGTACGCCATCATCAACGGCCTGTTCGGCAGGGCGTCACAAGACAGGCTGCTGGGAAGACGCCTAGATGATGCCGGCTTCCAGCCGGCTTCCGATACCCGAAGCGCGGATATAATCATCGCTCACTCGGCCGGCTGCTGGCTCATTCCGGAAGACGCAAAAGCAAGGCTGGTCATCTGGGATGGCGCACCCCTTGCCGAAGACCGCGGGCGCGCATGGCGGCAAGCCAATCTGTTAATACACAAACATTCCTCGCTGGGTAGGTCGATCATGCACCTGAGCCTGAACGCATACTATGGACTAA
>CAZSAN010000150.1:0-6283 GCA_964604985.1 uncultured Candidatus Saccharibacteria bacterium
TCCTTACTAGATTTCCTGGAGTAAGATTGCTGCTTTCATTGTGGGAGCAGCTGTGACCAGAGGTCGTGCAGACAGTAGAGCCGCCACTATCTGTTACCGTGAACGTGCCGCTGCCGCCTGTCCACGTAAAATTTACCCTACTACCATCGCCTGTCGCATCAAAGTTCTTTATCGCCTTTTTCTTGGGCGGGGTAGTGTAGCTCATGCCGGAACTGGCCGAACCGGAATACAGCACACTGTCTGTTACCGTGGCCGTCACCGTGCCGCTACCGTTTGATGTCGGGTAGTAGGTGAATGAGACCGTGCTGGGAGAAGCGCTGACCTGCGACGTATGTATGTTCTGGCCGTTCAGCGTGAACGTCAGGGTGCCTGGGAAATCCGGATATTTGGGATCCGTAAGCTGATGCGTGCCCTGGGTCACCGTGGCCGTGATGGTGCATTTGAGGTCGCAGGTGCCCGGTGCCGTGAGCGTTACCGTAGGAGGGCTGTCGTTACAGTTATGGACGTCGTCCTTCTCCTGGGTGGTATTACCGCTGCTACTGCTGCCCACGGACGGGCTCCCGCCGTTGAAGATATCTATGTTCCAAGAAGCTACATTGGCGTTGTAGGCATATTCCTTGGCCGCCGGAGGCGTACAGCTTGTGGCCAACTTGTTCGATACCTTGTCTATGGTCTGGGAGTTATTCTTGCCGCTTTGTCCGCCGACGTACCACGACGGGAACAGGTCGTTGGTCGGACTAGGTTCGATGTCTCCGTAATGTATGTGGTTCCTGACCACGAAGGCCGGCTCTGATTTCACGCCCTTGGGTTTGTTCCAGTTTTGCGGTTTGGTGTGCAGGTTATCAAGGGCATATTCCATCCAGGGCCTGGTCATGGGCTCGGTCAGGCTTTCCATGGTGGTGTTGAGGTTGACGCGTCTGGTGTGATTGCCGACCCAGCTGACCATGGCATACCTTGTATTCCAGCTGGTCATAAGGCCGTCGTAGCCGTCGTTGGTGGTTCCAGTCTTAACCGCCAGCTTCCAGCCGTTGTAGTGTTGGAACTTATAGCCGCCGTATGCCAAAGGAGTACATGTGTAATCCGTGCAGCTTCCGGGCAGGTAGCTGGCATTGGGGTCTGAGAGCATGTTGTCGACTATGTATGCCGAGTCCTCTTTGACCACCTGCTTGCCCTTGGGCTGCTTGAACTGGTAGACGGTCTTGTCGGAGGAGTCGCTGATCTTCAGTATGTAGGTGCGCGGTATGGCCTTGCCTAGGCGCCCCAGCGTGGATAGACCGTTCACGTGGTCATCCAGATGCAGGAACGCGCCATCGCCTATGGCCGATGCGCCGTAACACTGCGTGGTCTTGGTAAGCTTCTCATCGGAATAGCAGTTGTAGGGCCTGAGTTTCTTGGACTGGTCGTATGAGTTGGACATCATAGAGGAGGCTGTGTCGAGCACCTTGTTGACCGAATCCACGTGGCCGCTGCTCTTGTCGTTGGGTACGGATTCCAGCATGGCTTTCACGGCCGGTACGTTACGTGATCCGCCTAATGCGTAGCGTAGCGTCAATGGGCCTGGGTACTGGAAGTCGTAGTCTTCCAGGCAGTTGCCGCCGTATTTGGGCAGCGTCTTATTGGTACATGGATAGCCGGGCAAGGGCTGCTGGATGTCGTATAGCACGGAACCTGCCCCTACGTTGTTATTGTTATTGATCAACGTGGTGTAGTCATATGGCTTGAAGCTGGAACCGGGCGGTATCAGAATGCCCGCCGCATAGTTGTTCTGACCATGGTCCGGGTTGGTGAAGTCGGTACCGCCCACAAGGCTTACGATCTGTCCCGTCTGTACGTCTTCTCCTACCATGGCTTCTTCGTCCGCGCCATGCGCCGCCGCGTTAGGCAGGTTGTCCTGGACCAGTTGCTCGGCCTTATTCTGCAGATTCATGTCTAGCGTGGTGATGACTTTCCAGCCGCCGCGCTGAACCGTGGTAGCGCCGTATGTCTGTTCCAGCTCCTGCTTTGCCGCCAGCACGAAATATGGGGCCTTGATGTTCTTATATTTAGGCGATTGCTGATGTATGGTAGCCAGTATGTCGACCTTCTTGGCGGCATCGGCCTGCTGCTGGGTTATGTAACCCTGCTTGACCATTTGATCCAGTATGTAGTGTTGCCGGTTCAACAAGGCCGTCGGATTGAAGGTATTAGCCGTGGCTTCCGGGTTGTATTTAAGCCCGGCATAAGGCGAATAATAACTTGGCGATTGGGGTATGGCGGCCAGCATGGACGCCTGGGCCAGGGTAAGTTTCTTGGCAGTGGTATGGAAGTAGTCCTGTGCCGCGGCCTCCATGCCGTATTCCTGTCCTCCGTAAGGCGCTATGTTCAAGTAGCCGGACAGTATGTCCTCTTTGGTGTATTCCCGCTCCAGTTCCACGGCTAATATAAGCTCCTTGACCTTGCGTGTGATGGTACGGTTCTGCGTCCAATTCTCGTTAAGTTTGACCAGCTGCTGCGTAATCGTGGAGCCACCCTGCACCGAGCCGGAAGTACCGGTGGCGTCGTGCCATGCGGCACGCATGATACCGCGTACGTCAAACGCGCCATGCTTATAGAAATCCTTGTCCTCGATGGCCACGGTGGCCTCTTTGGCATAACTTGAAATGTCGCTGTCTTTGACGGGTATGCGCTTGACCGAGTTGTAATCGTTGAACAGCACGACTTTCCCGCTGCGGTCGTAGTAGGTTATGTTACCGCCCAGGCTATCACCTGACAGGTCTTTGATCTTAGGCAGGTCCTTGCGGAAATATGCGAACAGGCCGATCGTCAGGAAAAAGCCCACCACTATGGAGATGCCGATTATCTTCAGTGCCATTATGCCGCCTTGGCGGCTGAACCAGTATTGCGACACCCGCTTAGGCTGCATTCTGTAGGCCATGCGCTTGAAGCGGTCTTTGGGCAACGTGCTCAGATAGGCGGCTTTCTCGGCCCGGCGGGCGGCCTGTCGCGACCTAACCCTATCGCTCAAGGAATGGTTCACCTTTATGGATTTGCCGCTTTTCGTCGTAACCGTGTTCTTGAACCGATTACGGCCTGTGCTTGTTCGTTTCATAAGTGGTTAGAGAGATCCCTCCTAAAAGTAGCTAAAGCCCATTATATCAAAAAGCTTACAATAAAAAGCCTATGTTTTGCTGAAAGCCTGGCCGGCTTTGGAGCATCTATAAGTTATACTATCTGCATGACATTGTCAGAAGAGTTGGCCTGGCGCGGCTTCGTAAATCAGACCACATATAAGGATGTGTCTGCGCTTGACGGTAAGGCCGTGACATTTTATTGGGGCGTAGATCCCAGCAGCGACTCCATGACCATAGGCAATCTGGCGGCCGCCATGATGGTGAAGGCGCTGATCAAGCACGGTCATAAGGCTGTGTTGCTGGTAGGCGGCGCCACCGGTCTGATAGGCGATCCGGACGGTAAGGCTCAGGAAAGGGGCTTGGCGGACGCCAAAGCCATAGCCGTTAACTCCAAAGCTATCGCCGAACAGTACCGCAGGATATTCGATGGCCAGACATTCGAAGTAGTGGACAACCAGGAATGGTTCCGCGGCATGGGTTACATAGATTTCCTGCGTGAGGTAGGCAAGCACGTTCCGTTGCGCCAGATGCTGGCCCGCGATTTCGTCCAGGCCCGGCTGGGCGAGGAGGGTAGCGGTATAAGCTACGCGGAATTCAGCTATGTGCTCATACAGGCGTATGATTTCCTAAGGCTTTATCAGGACAAAGGCGTTACGCTTCAGGTCTGCGGCTCCGATCAATGGGGCAATTCCATCGCCGGCGTTGACCTGATACGCCGCAAGACCGGCGGCGAAGCCCATGTGTACTCGGTACCGCTCATCATCAATAAGTCTACGGGCCGCAAATTCGGTAAGACCGAAGAGGGCGCCGTGTGGCTTGATGCCGGCAAGACCACATCTACCCGGTTCTACCAATTCTGGATGAACGTGGACGATAACGGGGTCGAGGATTACCTCAAGGTCTATACGGAGCTTCCCAAGGAAGAGGTGGACGCTATAATGCAGGACCATGGCCAGGATCCTCAGCAGCGCGTCGCCCAGAGGCGTCTGGCGCAAGAGGTGACGGCATTGGTGCACGGACGTACCGAAATGGAATATGCTGAAAACGTGACCGGCTATCTCACGGGAGGCAAGGACATAGGAGAGGCCGCCCAGGAGCTCGATACCATACGCAGGGAGATACCCTCCGTGAAGGTGGATAAGGACGGTTCTATAATAGAATCACTGGCAAAGGCAGGTTTAGCCTCTTCCAACTCAGAGGCCCGCCGTCTTCTTGCTTCGGGCGCCATATACATGAACGGTGCCAAGGTCTCGCGCGAGCAGTTCGAGCCGTCCGACTTCCACAACGGGCGGTTATTGATAAGGCGAGGCAAGGCGTACAAGGACTCAGCCCTATTAGAGCTTGGATGATATCGTCCGAGCCCCGTTTATTTGATATACTAGTGAATGATTAAACGAGATTGACAATGCCTAAAACTACCGCAAAGACCACCAAATCAAAAACCGCCAAGCCGAAGGCCTCAGGCGGCCGGGCCAAAAAAAGAGCCGATCAATACGATGACCCGAAGCACAATTACCTGCACTACTGGGAAGGTAGGCAGTATGAGCACCTGGCAGAAGAAGTCGCGATATCCAGGCTGCTCCGGGGTAAGAGCTTCAAGAACGCAGTTGATGTGGGCGGGGGCTATGGGCGTCTCTGCATATTACTCGAGAATTATGCAGACCATGTGACCCTGGCTGAGCCTAGCCGGCAGCAGCTTGACATAGCCAAGGGCTTTCTGAAGGACCACCCCGAGATAGACCGTAAGCTCATGCAGGCGGACGACCTGAAGTTCAAGGACGCTAGCGTCGATCTTGTGACGATGGTACGTGTCATGCATCATCTGCCCGATCCAAGCGCTGAGCTCAAGGAGATAGCCCGTGTGCTCAGCCCTGACGGGTATGCGATCATAGAGGTCGCTAACTATGCTCACATACGCAACCGCGTTAAGCATATGGCTCGGTTGGAACGTATGCCGGTGAAGCCCGTCGACATAAGGTCGGCCGCGAACAGGCGCTCCGACGAGATCGCCTTCGTGAACCACAATCCCGCTACCGTGGTGCGCCAGCTGCACCATGCGGGGCTACATGTAGAATCAACCCTATCCGTATCCAACCTGCGCAGCGTAAGGCTCAAGCGCATAATGCCTCGCGAGATAATGCTCGGAGCTGAGCGCATGCTGCAACGGCCGCTGGCAACGATATATTTCGGCCCGAGCATCTTCTTCCTGGTACGCAAAAGCCGTTAGTACGCCAAGTCACTACATTACGTATAATTGTTGGTATGACATTGGATAGCCAGCTGACGGAGCTTAAGGGTGTCGGCGGCGCGGTGGGGAAGAAATTCGCCGCATTGGGACTTGAGACAGTGGGCGACTTGTTGGATTATTATCCGCGGCGCTACGAAGATTACTCCAAGGTGATGTCCACCGACCGGCTCCAACCCGGACCTGTGACCATAGAAGCCGTGATCAAGCAGGCCAAGGGCCGTTACGTCAGGCGAGGCATGCATATAACGGAAGCGGTCGCGTCGGACGACGCTGGCAGCGTGCGTCTAGTGTGGTTCAATCAGCCGTATCGTGCCGCGGCGCTCAAGGCCGGCCGCAAGTATTTCATATCCGGCCAGTATGAGTTAAGTCGCCAACGCTTTGCCATAATGAACCCCAGCGTCGAGATGGCTAGTGAGTTCCCGGTCAACACCGCGCGCATATTGGCGGTGTACAGGGAGACCAAAGGGCTGACATCAAGACAGATACGAGCTGCGGTACAGCAGGTCGCGGACGTGGCGGCTGCCCTGCCCGAAACCTTACCGCCAAAGGTCGTAGATGGCCTGAAGCTCATGAGCCGTAGCCGGGCTATCACCGAGATACATATGCCATATACTATGAGGCGTCTCGAGCTGGCGCGCCGCCGGCTGGGTTTTGAGGAAGTATTCTCTCTCAGTCTTGCTAGTCTGCTGAACAAGCGCGACAACCAGGCTGAAGCTGCCTTATCAATACCCTTCGACGAGAAGCTGGCCAGGGATTTCGTGAGCCATCTGCCATTCAAACTCACAGATTCCCAGCGGCGGGTGATATGGCGCATATATCTGGATCTGCAGAAGACCGAGCCCATGAACCGGCTTATAGAAGGAGACGTAGGTTCTGGCAAGACCGTAGTGGCCGCCATGTCGGCGTTGATGCCCTTGGCGCAGGA
>CAZSAN010000151.1:0-2600 GCA_964604985.1 uncultured Candidatus Saccharibacteria bacterium
TCGGCTCGTTCAAGGCGCTCCTTCAGCAATTGGCGCAGCCGTTCGTCATCGCGTAGCTCCAGTCCTTCGGCTTTCTTGTAGGCGCCGACCCCTTTGACTACCTCCATGCGTCGTGCTAGCGCCTGGAGCAGTTCATCGTCCAGGCTATCGATCTTCGCGCGCAGTTTGTCTAGTTCAGATTCCGTGCTCATGAAGGCTCCTACAGGTTCTGGGCCTTGTGGCGCAAGTAATGATCCATGACCACTAGCGCGCCCATGGCATCGACTATGGGTATGGCCCTCGGCAGGACGCAAGGGTCGTGCCGGCCCTTAGCTTCAAGCTTGGTAGGTTTCTTGTCCTTTGTGACGGTGTTCTGCTGTTTGCTGATGGTGGAGACGGGCTTGATGGCCACGCGGAAATACACAGCTTCGCCGTTGCTGATACCGCCGAGCGTACCGCCGGCGTTGTTGGTGCGGGTCCGGATATTGCCCTTGTCGTCCACGTAGAACTCGTCGTTATGCTGGCTGCCGCGCATGGACACGCCGCCGAACCCCGAGCCGATCTCGAAACCTTTTACGGCGTTGATGCTCATCATGCCCTTGGCCAGATCCGCCGGCAGCTTGTCGAATACCGGTTCGCCCAGCCCGGCCGGCAGGCCTTTTATGACCCCGCGGACCACGCCTCCTATGGAATCGTCGTCTTCTCGGACCTTATCGATCAGGGCTATCATTGCCTTGGCCGCCTTGGGGTCGGGACAGCGTACTATGTTGGATTCGATCATCTCGTGCGTTACGCCATTGAAATCGACATCCGTCCTGATGTCGCCGACCTGTTCGACGTAGCTTATGAACTCTATGCCGAGTTTTTCGCGGAGATACTTCTTGGCTATGGCGCCGGCCGCCACGCGCCCCAGCGTCTCGCGCGCAGATGCCCGGCCGCTGCCTTTCCAGTCGCGCAGGCCGTACTTCTCGGTGAACGTGTAATCCGCATGCCCGGGGCGGAAGAGCTCCTTCAGTTCCAGATAATCCTCGGACCGCACGTCTTCGTTGTAGGCGATCATCATTATGGGCGTGCCGGTGGTCACGCCGTCTGTCACACCGGAAAGTATATGTATGCGGTCCTTTTCCTTCCGGGGCGTGGTTATGCTGCTCTGGCCGGGTCTGCGGCGGTCCAGCTCTTTCTGTACGTCGTCCTCTGATATCTCCAGGCCGGGGGGGCAGCCGTCCACCACGACGCCTACGCCGCCCCCATGGGATTCGCCGAAGGTCGTTATACGGAATAATAGGCCGAATGTGCTGCCTGCCATGTTACTTGGATAGCTCCTTGAATATTTTTTCCAGCTGCTGACGTGTCAGTTGTCCCGGCGCGGAACCGTCATCTTCGCTGAGCGGGGCGAATGCCATCTCGCTTCCCCACAGTGGTCCGAAGACCCGTGTGGCCGATCCCTTATCGCCCATACCGGATATCACGGCGCGCACGCCTTGTTCCTTCAGATCGAGTAGCAGCTGAAGCAGCCTGACGGCATCGCCCTCCGTCCGGCACAGCGTCGACAGCTTGTAAACTGCCGGCCGGTATGCCTTTATTGTATCAATAATCTTCCTCAGTTGTAAGGTGTCGGGCGTCTCGTCGTAATTATGGTATGACGCTATCAGACGGTATGGTCCGTCGGATTGCACGAGGTATCCTATGTCATCAGCCTGGGTTACTACGTCAAGATCTATTAACGCGGGGGTGAGCGCTAAGGTATCGAGCAGACCGCGGCGGATATCTGCCGAGAGCTTAGGCGCCTCCAGGCCTTTGCGCCTGAAAGTGACGACAAGCCTATCACCCAGCTCGCCGGCCAGGCTCTTGGCGAAATCAGTGTCGATGCCTTCCACGTAATCTAACCAGACTTCGAAATAACGGTACTCGTCCAGCTGAGCATGGATGGTTTCCACTATCTCCTGTTTGCCGGAGCTTATTATGGGTAGGCAGTAATCGATGGTCATAGTCCTATGGCTTCTTCCAGCGCACGCCGCATAGCTTGCTCTGGAGCGTCATGACCAGTATACAGCCTGAACTGTTCCAGGGCTTGCGCCAACAGCATCTCGGTACCGTGTATGACCTTCGCGCCTCGGGCGGACGCTTCGCGCAGCAGTCTCGTATCGTAGGGTACGTATATGCTGTCGAAAACGATTTGGTCCGGAGTCAGATATCGCTGGGGCAAGGGTGTCAGATCGTCGTCGGGACTCATTCCGGCAGAAGTGGCGTTGATGATGATTTCGGCTTTTTCGACGCCATCAGGCTGATCCAGGCTGGCCGCATCCGCGCCGAAATCCCGTGCCAGCGCCTGCGCCTTCTGCAGCGTACGGTTATATATGGTCAGGCGCGCCCCCTTGCTGGCCATGCCGTATGCTATGGAACGCGCGGCCCCACCCGCGCCTAGCAGGGCTGCTTTCTTGCCCTCCAGGGTAGTCATCCTTTCCAGCGGAAGCACTATGCCCAGCCAGTCAGTGTTATAGCCCGTCAGCTTGCCGTCGTCGTTCACGACCGTGTTGACCGCGCCTATCTTCCGGGCTATGGGATCGACATCGTCCAGGTACTTCATGATGGCGACCTTGTGAGGGGCGGTACAACTGACT
>CAZSAN010000152.1:0-4641 GCA_964604985.1 uncultured Candidatus Saccharibacteria bacterium
AGCTATCTGTACCACCAGATTGGTCTCTGGCATGGGCGTACCCCAGCTGACAGCCATCATCGACACCGCATCAGTCGCCAAGGAGCATGGCGTACCCGTGATAGCGGACGGCGGCATCAATTACTTCGGCGACATAACCAAGGCCCTGGCCGCCGGCGCTTCATCCGTCATGATGGGCCGCCTGTTCGCCGCCACCGAGGAATCCCCGGGCGATATAATGGAGCTGTCGAGGGAGCAGGTCCCAGCGCGCTTCCAGAGCATAGTAGGCACCGAAGAAAGCTATAAGTTCAAAGGTTACAGGGGTATGGGTTCGATCGGGGCGATGGAGCGCGGCAAGCAGATCAGCTCCGAGGACGAGTTCCATGGCAAGAGCTACGATAATAAGAGCGTTCTGGTGGCGGAGGGTGTCGAAGGTCTGGTGCCCTGCAGCGGTAAACTTGACGAGGTCGCGGCCACCATGATCGAAGGCGTCAAATCCGGCTTTTATTACGTAGGCGCCACATCCATAGCGGAACTGTGGGACAAAGCCGTGCTCAGCTCTATAACAACGGCGTCATTGACCGAGAGTCACCCCCACGACTTGTTCGTGACTGATGCCGGCAACAGTTACCCCACCCATAAGTGATAAGATATAATAATTAGACGATGGAGGGTTCTTAAAGTGGCGACAAGCAAGCGTACACGTGCTTTCATGGGATTCCTGGCGGCGCTATTTCTGCTGACATCATCGGCCCTGACGATAGGGGTTATATACCAGACGTTCCATAGCGATAGCAGCAGTACGTCAAGCCCTCAGGCGACCAACCAGCAGAACCAGGACCAGAATAAGCTCCAGGGTACTAAGCTGTCCGGATTCACTCCGCTTGCGAAGATAACATCGCTAAAAGAGGAAGACCTCAGCCCTGGCAAGGGCGCCGTCGTCAAGACCGGTGATACGGTCACGGTGGACTACACCGGGGCGGTGGCCTCCACGGGCATCATCTTCCAAAGTTCAAAGGACAGCGGCCAGCCCATACCTCTCCAGCTGAAGTCCGGCAGCGTCATAGAGGGCTGGGTAAAGGGCATACCGGGCATGAAGGTCGGCGGGACCCGGCGCCTGCTGATCCCCGCCAAGTTGGCGTATGGTGCCAGTCCGCCGCAGGGCTCCGGCATACCGGCAAACGCCAGCCTAGTATTCGATGTCACCGTCCACAAGATCGGCCAGTAGACGGCCTCAGATGGCCTATTGGGGTAAAAAGCACAATATATAGCGTATTGAATTATATATAAGCACTATATATAATCATAGTTGCAGTCAGAATTGTTCTGTCTAGAACACTATAAAAACATAGATAATAGGGCGCTAGAAAACGACTGTAGCCGTTACGAGAGACACGGCTAGGTGGTAAAAGCTCCCCAAAAAATCGAGGGCTGTAAGACTAAAAAACTAAACGAGGGGGACCAAATGGTCAAAAACATCACTATATTCACTACCAACACCTGCAGCTACTGCCAGATGGTCAAGAAGTATCTGGGTGCGAAGGGTATGTCTTATGAAGAAGTGAACCTTGATGAACATCCTCATCGCCAAGCTGAAGCCCTTCAGATGTCCGGAGCCATGACGGTACCGGTCACCGTAGTCACCAAAGCCGATGACTCGCAGGAAGTAATAGTAGGCTATAACCTTGCACGCCTAGCTCCAGCTGTCGCCTGATATCATAGATCATATGGCCAAGGCGGAGGATACACCCAGACACGACGTTGTCATCATAGGAGCCGGACCGGCAGCTTTGACCGCGGCGATCTATACCACGCGCGAAGATATAGATACCCTGCTGTTCGAACGGGCTGTAATAGGCGGACTGGCGGCTGTCACCGACAAGATAGATAATTACCCAGGCTTTCCCGAAGGAGTGCCAGGCCTGGAGCTAGCGGACAGCCTGCAGAAACAGGCGGAACGCTTCGGAGCCGTTATAGAGCTTGGCGAGGTCACGGCCATAAAGGACGAGGGCAAGTATAAGCGGTTGGAGACGACCAGCGGCGATATCCTGGCACGCGCCGTGCTCATAGCCACAGGTTCTGACTACAAGAAGGTCGGTTGCCCAGGCGAAGAGAAATACTATGCCAAGGGCGTACACTACTGCGCCACCTGCGACGGCGCCTTTTACCGTGACAAGCGTCTGGTGGTGGTGGGCGGCGGCAACTCAGCCTTCCAGGAGGCCATATTCCTTACCAGGTTCGCCACACATATAGACCTGCTGGTACGATCCAAGGTCCGCGCCAGCGACGTGTTGCAAGAGGAACTCCAGAAATACGTGGACGAGGGCAAGGTAACCATACATCTGGCTACCAGCACGGATGAGATAATAGGTGATGACACCGGTGTAACCAAGGTCACAGGTACGCAGGATGGCAAGAAGAAAGAGTTTGCCACTGACGGCGTGTTCGTGTTCGTGGGCCTGATGCCGAACTCCCAATTCCTGAAGGACTCGGGCGTGGAACTGGACAGCATAGGTTTCGTAAAGACGGACGAAAGCCTACAGACGGCGGTCAAGGGTATATTCGCCGCCGGAGACATACGTTCAGGCGCCACCATGCAGATAGCATCAGCCGCGGGCGAAGGCGCAACCGCAGCGCTGAAGATCCGCGAATACCTGGAAGGCCGCGAACATCCAGTCCAGAACTGACCGTCAGCCTAAGCCTAAGCGTCGCCAGGCCTATACACGTAGCTGAGCGGCTTGCGCTCTACGCCCTGCCTGTCCATGACGCCATCCGCCAGCTGTACACCCCTAAGCAGCATGTTCAGAAACATATGGCTCTGCCTAGGGCCGGAGCGGGATCGTTCTATAAGGCGCATGCCACGGGTCACTATCTGGGTCTGCACGACTTCCCGCACTTTTGGCCCTGGCTCATTAGTCGCCTGCAGTAAGCTGTTCAAGGCGCGTAAATCCTCGGTTATGGGAGGTTCTTCTTCCCGGCGGTCCATGGAATGTAGCGCATCTACCAATATGTCCGCGTGGTAGTTACCGGGTCCTTCAATGGCGTGGGCCAGTTTGGCCAGCTCAGCGAAGGCCTGGGGCTTGGCGCCAAGGTTAGCTATGGCCCTACCCTGTTCAATGATTCCATAGATGTATTCAGGATCTTGCCAATAGTCGGCCAGCGAAGCTATGCCGACCAGCTCATGAACCTGCGACGTAAGATGTTGAGCCGAAGCGGATGCATCGGGAGCAGTCTGCAGCCCTTCACGTGCCGCGTCAAACAGCCCGCGTATATATGTAGTTCCCAGGCCGTAGCTATGGGATAGTTCCACCACCCTCTCCAGCTGCTTGACCCTAGTATCGGGCACTCTTTCGGGGCGCTGCTTGGCCAACCTCTGAATGACGTTTGCGTCCGCTTCACGGATCCGATCGACGAGTAGTTGCAGATAGTCTGAATCCTGGCCAGTCTCGTGCGCCGCTTTAGCGACGATGCCAAAGCGAAGACGCTGAAGATCATCATTTCCTATACTGCCCAGACTTACGCTCGATACTGCTTTATCCAGTATTCCGCGCACATAGTCAGTATCCTGGCCTGCTTTCCAAGCTGTCTGTGCTATATGGACATACAGCCTGGTATGACTGTACCGTTCACTGGAATGCGATTCCTCGCAACCCTCTTCGCCCAAAGAATCGACGGTCGCAACGGCGGCCTCCAAGCTTTTTCTGGCAAGGCTGCCTCCAAGCTCAGCATCTTCCACGGCGATGGCACACCAGGCATCGATCTGCTCGGCAGGGCTTGTAAAGTCCCTGTCAGGCATTATGAAATGTCCGCGTTCTACGAGTATGCTGAGGTCGGCATATGATAAAACCGGGGGAGTTTGGTCGTCTTGGGCATTGAACTCCGGAGCCATACGTACCTCATCATTAATTGCCATATAATAGCAACTAGGTGACAGATGCGCAACAGCAGTTTTTTATATAGCAGTATAATTTGGAAATTCGTCTGCTACTAGGCGGTCTTTTCGGATACCCAAGGCCTGCAGATCCTTACATAGGGCTTGTACCATGTGTTCTGGGCCCGATATGTAGACCAATGTATCTTCGGTGGGTTGTTCGAGACCTGATACGAGTTCGGCGCTCAGGCGGCCGCGCTCGCCGCCCCAGGCAGGGGACGGGTCGCTGACCACTACCACCGGTTCTACGCCAATCTTGCGGAAGGTTTCCTGGAATATTATCTCGTCCTCGGTACGCACGCCGTACATAAGCTTTATCGGGCGCTCTTCCTGCGTCTTGGCCAGCCACCTGAACATGCTGTGGTAAGGCGTTATGCCTATACCGCCGGCTATGAATAACAGAGAGGTCTGTATAAGCTTGGGCAGCACAAAATCGCCCATCGGGTCTGCCAGATGGACTTCCGTGCCTGGCTCAAGCTGGAACAGCGCTTTCTTGAACGAGCTGGCCTTGTCATCACCGGCGTATTTCGTGGTGATGCTTAGCAACTCGTCAGTAGGCGATGAAGATAAAGTGAACCAGCGCCGGTTACCGCGCTTATCGGCATGAGGATGCGGCAGCGTGAGCTCGGTGTACTGGCCTGCCGTGTAATGCACGGGACGCTCGGGACGGAAATAGAACGTACGTATTTTAGCCGCCTCGTCCTCGGTCCGATCTAACACTGCCCTCATGG
>CAZSAN010000153.1:0-4165 GCA_964604985.1 uncultured Candidatus Saccharibacteria bacterium
ATCCTGGAGCTCAAGGAAATGAAAGAGCCGCCCAGCGCCATAGAGTTCATAAACGATCGCGCGCTGAAGGAGGTCCATGACCTTAATCCGAACCAGCTGAAAGACGTCGTGAAGCCTCCGTTCCCCATGGTCACCTTGCTGGTCGAATTCGATAACGCCGAACGCGCGGTCAAGAAACTGGCCAAGCATGCCTCCAAGATATTCGAAAAGTATGCCGTGGCTCTGGAGACGGCCCAGGACCCGGAGCGCCAGCAGCAGTTCTGGAAGCTCAGGCAATCGGTCAGTTCCCTCATCAGCCATAACCAAGGCCAGCAAAGGGCCGTACCCATAATCGAGGACGCGGCCACGCCGGTGGAACGCCTGCGGGAATACATAGAAGGCATATACGGCCTGCTAGAAGCCAACAATCTGCCGCCTGCGCTATGGGGCCATGCCGGTGTTGGCAACCTGCACATGCAGCCGCGGCTGAACGTCGGCCAGGTCGGGGACCGGCAGAAAGCTTTCCGCCTGCTAGAAGAGTACAACAAGCTTGTACTAAGGCTTGGCGGCACCATAAGCGCAGAAGCCGGAGACGGGAGGCTGAAAGCTCCGTACCTGGAAGGTATGTACGGCACGGAAGTCTATGACCTCTTTCAGAAGGTAAAACAGATCTTCGATCCCTACGGCACGTTGAACCCCGGAGTCAAGTTCGGCACCTCTGTGGACGACCTGAAGGCCATGGTGAGGCCCGAATACAGCTTCGACCAGTTATACGACCACCTACCCCGGAGCTAGCATGAAAGTGCCAATTTCCGATGTGCGCACATCCTTGGTCGATATAATACTCTCCAAGGGAGAGTTCAATAAGACCGATGCTGTAATTTTAGCCGACGACTACATTGAAGGCGAAATCCAGGGTAAAAAAAGCCATGGTCTCGCCGCCTTTATAGCTATTGTTCCTACGCTTAATGATAAAAGGGTACAGCCAGAGATAATTAAGGAAAGCAGCAGCGCCTTATACGTAGATGCTCACGGTGGATTCGGATCCATAGAAGGTCGTAAGATAGCCGACTCGCTGATTGATAAGGCGGGTAGTGAAGGGGTTGCCGTCGGGTATATGCGTAATCTCAAGTCTTGGCTTCGTCCTGCTACGGTCGCACAGCATGTAGTCGAACATAACATGGTCAGCTTCGTTATTAATACCGGAGGACCTCCAATGGTAGCGCCACCTGGCGGAAAGGATCCGGTAATCGGTACCAACCCCATAGGTATTGCCATACCTGCTCAGAAAACACCCGTAATGGTAGATATGGCGACATCAAAAAGGGCTTGGGGCGAGGTGCGCCTGGCTAAGAAATTCGGGCACGATCTGCCAGCTGATAGCTATTACGACGAACAAGGCAGGATTGCGGTTAACCCCGAAGACGCCCACGCTGCCTTACCCATGGGCGCATATAAGGGTTTTGCGCTAGGCCTTTTCATAGAAATCATGGGGGGTTCCTTCGTAGATATGACCATGGGCAAAGGTGAGCCCAACGAGCCCTACTATGCGAGAACCAGGGGCGCCACCATCATGGTATTTAATCCTGATTTCACGGTCGGTTCATCAAACTTCAAATTGGCAAACCAAACTTTCTTCGATGAGATACGCGCTTCATCAAAGCTTCCAGGTAGCGATTCCATTACGATACCGGGCGATCGTTCTGCAAAAACCAAACAGACTAATATGGAAAACGGATATTTAGATATAGAAGATAAACTATGGCAAGAAATCAAAAACCTATAACCACCGCATGGATGGTATGTTGAGTTTTTATGATAGAACAGATAAGATATGATGGTCTTATAGTGCTTCAAAAGCGTACTTACCGCGGGGACGTGGCGGAATTGGTAGACGCGCTACCTTGAGGTGGTAGTGGGAGCAATCCTGTGGAGGTTCAAGTCCTCTCGTCCCCACCAAGTGCTATAATCGTATGGTCGAAAGACTTTTAAGGGTGATTAGCTCAGCTGGCTAGAGCATCTCGTTTACACCGAGAGGGTCGGGGGTTCGAATCCCTCATCACCCACCAAGTAATCCGCTGCATCAGCGGATTTTTTATTTCAGTTGAAAGGGTGGAAGAGGCGCCAGCCGACGGAGGGCTGAGGAATTGATGAGGTAAGTTTCACGGGCACGGACTTGGCATTCGCCAGGACCGACCGTTTGACAGCGACACTTCCGACGGTCCGATCTGTCTGAGCATCGGCCGGTATGGGTTTGAGCTGCACGACGAACGGTATGTCGCTGCCGGCCCAGCCTTCCATATCCATGGTCTGGTCAGCGGTAGCTGTCACGTTGCCGCCCCAAGGCATGTCATAGCTGCCTACTATGGTGCCGGCCTTGATGATGGTGGTCTGCTTGAAGTTTTCCTGGACGCTGCGGATGAGGCCTAGACTGGAATTCATCGCAGCGAAGAGGTCGTGGGCGCCCAGAACCGTGGTGACCAGGACGATCTTCTTTCCGTTGACCTGCTTGTCGGCCGCGCCTACAAATACGCCGCCCGCCTGATCGGTGTTACCTGTCTTGACGCCGACGATGCCAGAGGTGCCCAGCAGGAAATTGACGTTCCTTACCGTGCCGGCTATGGGGATGCCAGTAGCGGTAGACTGCCCCACTATCCTGGACAGGACAGGGTTCTGCATGGCGATCTCTCCCAGCTTCACCAGATCGCGCGCCGAGCTTACGGTGTCTGGGTTGAAACCACTGGCGTCGCTGCCTATATGGGTGCTCGTCAGGCCAAGCCCTGCCACGTATCCGTTCGCGTAGGTCGAGTATGCCTTAAGCGAACCGAACGCCCAGATAGCCAGGCTGTCGGCTATGTTATTGGCGGAAGGCAGGAGTATGGCCTCCAGCATCTGATACTCGGTAATTTTCTCGCCGACTGTGACCGGCACTACCGAGCCTTGCTCGGCGACGTAGGCCTTATAGATGGCGACATCATGCTCAGTCAAGGTTATGGTAGGGCCTTGCTGACCTAGGGCCAGAGGCTTTTGGCGCAGCACGGCCAGAACGGTTATGAGTTTGGCGGTGCTGGCCGTCGGCTCGCCGGTCTGCTTGCCGTGGGTTTCCAGAGTGCCGCTGCCGGCGATGCCGACGGCCGCCTGTCCGCCGGCCGGCCAGGCCAGGGACTTGCCGCCTGGCACGGCAGCACGCGCGGTAGCTGAGGGTTGTACGGCGGCTATATCCGGCAACGGCCGGCGGACAGCCCAAGTGCAGTACGCCCCCAGCAGCACAAGCACCAGCAGTGCCGCTACCCATCTTCGTTTATGCCGTCCTTTGCTCTCCATACCTGGTTTTATCATACACCTGGAGCCGTCGGTGTTGTATAATAGAAATACAATTTAAGGAGGGCTACACGATGGTGTTAATAATCGTCGCCGTGGTTGTCGTACTACTGGTCCTGTTCCTCGCCGGTATGTTCAACAGCTTGGTAAGACTGAACCAGCAAGCTAACGAGGCCTGGAGCGACATCACCGTCCAGCTCAAACGCCGATACGATCTGATACCTAACCTCGTGAATACGGTCAAAGGCTACGCCAAGCACGAGAAGAGCGTGTTCGAGGACGTCACCAAGGCCAGGGCCGCTTCGCTGAACGCCCAAGGTCCAGCCGAGACCGCCAAGGCCGAAGGCGACTTCCAGAAGACCATGAAAAGTCTGTTCGCAGTCGCCGAGAACTATCCGGACCTCAAGGCTTCGCAAAATTTCCAGCAACTCCAATCCGACCTTACCGACACCGAGGATAAGATCCAGGCCTCCCGCCGTTTCTACAACGGCGTGGTCCGCGACTTCAACACCAAGCGCAAGACCTTCCCGACCAATATCTTCGCCAACATGCTCGGTTTCAAGCAGGATAAGGAATACTTTGAGGTAGGCGGTGCCGAGGCCGCACAGATCAATGCTCCTGTCGACGTCAATTTCTAAAGATGTATTCGGACATAGCCAAGAACAAACGCAAGACCGTATTCATAATGGTATTGTTCGTGGCGTTCGTAGCCCTGATAATCTGGATATTCAATGAATACCTAGGCGGCAGTATCGGCGTGTTCTACGGCGGCTTGATAGGCGCGAGCATCTACGCGTTGTTCACCTATTACGCGGGTTCCAGGATGGCATTGGCCGTCAATCAGGCCCACGAGATACAAAGGAGC
>CAZSAN010000154.1:0-3405 GCA_964604985.1 uncultured Candidatus Saccharibacteria bacterium
TTCAACCAATCGTTGAGCTTGCTGGCTTTCAAGGCATCAAGTTGCGCAAGTATGTAAGCCTTCATCTGCTCTTTCTGCAGAGCGACCTTGTAGTGGTAGGTCTTGCGGCCGTCAATCGTTTCAGTGCCATATTTCTTAATGACTTTTAGCACGGCCTTGTCCTGTGCTGTCGTCAACAGATACTCCTTGTTGACTTTGCCGAAAGCCCTAGCTTCGTCTATCAACTGCTCATGCGTCGGCGAGCTGTTATCGCTCTTCTGATCAGAGGCGGCATACAGATTGTCTATGAGGGTGTGGTCCACGAATATCCATCGCCCATCGAGTTTGGCGAATTCAGGATCCAATTCAGGGGAGTCAAGGGTGGTCCCAAGCCCTTTTATGCCGCTGAACTTCAGATATAGGTCAGGCGTGGAACTCTTATCCTGCTTGAACGCGCGGATATCGGTCTTCACCCTCGTGGTGGCAGCTCCCACATCGAAGCTCAGCTCCTCCTTCGTATCATCACCTTTGAAAGCTATCTTGCCATCGGTCGAAAAATCCGAGGACTTGATGCTGTATGAGCCTGAGCCCATGACACCATTGTCATAGTACGTGGCATCCTTATCGGCGTAATCTACCAGTTTATCGTAGCCCTTGGCCGTGTTACTTAGTGACTGCGCATATATGACCGAGGGGTTGGTGTAATAACCGAAATAGAAGGCGGATGCACTGCCTGCCAATAAGAATAGTACGGCTACAGGTATAAGTACCTTCTTGGATATAGGAAGACGGCGCCTTCTGGGCGGAGCGGCCGTCGAATCGGTAGGAGTGAAGACTTGGGATGGTGCCGAGGCTGGCGGCGCCATACCGCCGTCGCCCACCATGACCGTGGGCGTGGGCGTGGGCATAGGCATGGCCGCTGGTTGGACGGGCTGACCGGGTTGCGGGGGCGTAGGCCCAGGAGGTCCGGCAGCAGAAGGAGGCGTCACCGGATCCGGATAAACTGGCGGCGGCGGAGCCGGACTCGCTGCCGACGGCGTGAAAGGAGGCGGCAAAGCTTCTGCCTTCTCCCGGGGTTCCGGTATCTGTGATATTCCGGGTGAGGGCGGCCCGGTAGGTAGGGGTTGTTCCGGAAGTTGAGGCGCCACCCCATCGGAGGGTGCCGGCATTCCGGGCTGTTCGAATGATCGTGATTGCGGTGGTACGGAATTATCGGCAGGCGGTTCGGAAGTCGGTTCCATAGGTCTGATTATACATAAGCGTATTGCTTTGCCAAAGCAAGGATACACTGGTGGGCGAGGTGGGACTTGAACCCACAAGGCCGTGAAGCCAGCGGATTTTAAGTCCGCCGCGTATACCAATTCCGCCACTCGCCCCGCGCCGTCCTATGAAAATGGAGGCACCTACGGGATTTGCACCCGTGTAAACGGTTTTGCAGACCGCTGCGTAACTACTCCGCCAAGGCGCCATACGGCCAGCGATATTATAGCGTACTATGGATAGGCATGGCGTATAAGTACTTTTCGCAGAACGGCAGCATCAGGCATGCCTCCAAGGCTAGCGTACCGCTCAATGACATACACTACGCTTACGGATTCGGCGTTTATGAGACCGTACGAGTGGTGCAAGGCACACCGCTATTCCTGGAAGAGCATTGCCGGCGGCTCATGGAGTCCGCCCGTATCATAGGTCTGGACCATATGTTCACGGTCACGTCCGTAGCAGATGACGCGCTGAAGCTCATAGACAGGAACGATGCCAAGAGCTGTAATCTGAAAATAATGCTGGTGGGCGATCCTTCCAGGGAAAGGTCACGGCTGTACATACTATGCTTGAATCCGCTGTTTCCGGATCGGAAACTTTATAAGCGGGGAGTCCATGTCATAACCCGGCATATGGAGCGCCCGTTCCCCCATGCCAAGACGCTGAACATGCTGCCCAGCTATCTGGCTAACCGTGATGCCAAGGCCGCGGGCGCGTATGATGCGCTGCTGATTGACAGGCATGACTGCGTTACAGAAGGAACGAGTACGAATTTCTTCGCCATGAAGGGTCGGGATATCTTCAGCCCTCCCGCCTCCGATATTCTGCCAGGCGTAACACGGGAGAAGGTCTTGCAGGTCGCTCATGCGAACGGCTTTACGGCCACCGAGAAAAAGCTGCCAGCTGATAGCCTGACGGGCTATGACGATCTGTTCCTTACCGGCACATCGATCAAGGTCATGCCCATAAGCTCGATTGACGATACGAAGCTAGGTCCTCCGAGCCCTATGCTCCATGATCTGATGCGTCTTTTTGATGATTTCTTGAAGCGCTGATCCGTTAGCGCCTTGGCAATTACCTAATGCCTTCTGGGTAATTCATACTTTCCGCCCACACCGCCCAAGCCCGCGTAGGTCTAGCAGCAAGCAAGCGCCCACAATATCCGATCACATATAACCGGGGAAGAAATCGACTTTTATGCGTGAGTGGGACACGCCTAATTCGCGCAGAGCATCCCGGACATCATTGACCATGTTGTGCGAACCGGACAGATAGAATATGCGCTCCTCGTAGTCCGGCACCTCGCGCTCGATCATGTCCGCCGTTATATAGCCTGATCTGTATTGGCTGTCAGCTGGGAAATGGCGGTGTTCGCCGCTCAGGCAATAGAGTACGTTCAGGCCAAGGCGCTGCCTAGCCGCAGCGAAAACATCCTTATATACGATCTCGTCCGCCGTCTTAGCAGAATACAGCAGGGTCACACGGCGGCGGTCATCGGTGTCTATCATGTACTTGATCATGCTGCGATAAGGCGTCACTCCTATGCCGCCCGCGATGAACACCAGCTTCTGCTCCGGGTCATCCGGCAGCACGAAGTCGCCTGCAAGCTGTGAAGCCACTATCCTGGTATCCTCATCCATGCCTAACATGGCATGTTTATAGGTGCTGCCGTCGCTGTAGTATCTGACACCGAGCAATATCTCGGACTCGGTAGGCGATGAAGCCAGGGTAAGATATCGCCTGTCCCCTCTGGAGTCCGAATCAGCATGAGGCAAAGTCCACTCCATATACTGCCCCGGCAAGTAATCGAAATCCGCCCCCGGCGAAAACGCGAATTCGGCTATGCCTGGCGCCAGTTTGGTCTTGCGCACCAATGTCGGGAAAAGCTTGACCTTGGGCTCGATTACATAGGAGAAGATGTTCCCTATAATCAACGCGATCTCAGGTGTCGAATAAAGGGAGGCTATATGTACTTGCGGCGGGAAAATCAATCCGACCAGCGCGCCGTACCATCTCTGCCTGACTGTCTGGGCGGGCGAGGTTGCGGGTTCGGTCAGCATGACGAAAGCCAGGAAAAAAAGCGCGGAATTAAGCGTGATGTTATGCAGATTCTGGTAGACATGTCCGTGTGTGAGCAGCGTATATATGACGGTCGCCGCGTAG
>CAZSAN010000155.1:0-5967 GCA_964604985.1 uncultured Candidatus Saccharibacteria bacterium
AGCTAAAAGACCACGACAAACGCATTACCCGGCTGGAAACCTTCCACCCCGGCCAGCCTTAATCCAAGGTGTTAATTGTGATATCATTAATCAGTTCTGTCATTGGGGATTAGCCAAGCGGTAAGGCAACGGGTTCTGGTCCCGTGATCGGGGGTTCGAATCCCTCATCCCCAGCCAATTTGGTAATATACGACACAGTAACTCCTAAGGGTTCGAAAATCGGACTATAGCTTTGGCGAGGATTAGAGTTATCTATTCGGCTTGGTCATACGAAGTGACTGAGCATTTTGGTATTATTGGTCTAAATGAGAAATCCACGCACCAAAATACTCTTCACAGTTTTGAATTATCATCAGAGACGACTGTCTCGACTGAGCGTTAGCGAAGCACGTCAGTATTTTGAAAAGATAAGCCATACTCGGATTAAGCCTAAAATACGCCATATATACGAGAAACGAATAGATAGTCAGGGTCAGCCTATAACTCTGCGCATTTACGAAGGTAGTCTGAATAAACCTACGATTATGTACTTTCACGGTGGTGGTTTTGTAGTAGGAAGCGTAGATTCCCATGACGTTGTAGCACGGTATTTATGTAAGGCGACTGGAAGCACTGTAGTTTCCGTAGGCTATCGTCTAGCTCCTGAGCATCCAAGCCCCGCAGCCATAGAAGATGGCTTATCGGCAGTTAGGTGGTTGCTAAAATCTAAACTAAACTCTAACTTTATATTGTCGGGAGATAGCGCAGGAGGACAAATAGCGGTCATGGTAGCGCTTTCTTTGCATAAACCCCAAAGGCAACTACTCCTATCACAGATACTTATGTATCCGGCATTAGACCCAACCTTAACAACAGCCTCAATGCAAAAGTTTGCCCGGGGGTTCTTTGTTAGCAAGAAAAATATGCAAGATTTCTGGGCAGCCTATCGGGGTCAATGCAATATTGAATGGCCCCTTAAGCAAGCCCAGCTTAAGATGTTACCTCCAACCTTAATACAGACCGCAGATTATGACATACTTAAAGACGAAGCTTTTGAGTTTTTCAAGAAGCTACAGGCAGCAGGCGTGGAAGCCGAGTACCATAATTACAAAGCTACTGCTCACGGCTTGATGCAAATGCCTAATTTCGTTAGCAAACGAGGCCAGGCTCTTAGAGATATCACAGAGTTTGTATCAAATCACTAACTTCGATTTACAGCTACAGGCTGCGGCCAAAGCGATCAAAAATCAATCAACCACACCTACGCCAACAGAGCCTTCACCCTCGCAATCGACGCAGAGTCAATAGCAAGGGTCAAAGTTCGAAAATCGGACCATAGCCCCAGCCACGCCACATGCCAGATGATCGGTTTGCACGAAAGGCTTCTTAGGAAGTCTTTTTTCTTATGCTTGCATATTTGCTTTGAAGCATCGACAATTCAGGTATGGTTACCTTGTGGCAGAACGTCATTTATCCCGCTCTCAGCTCAAGCGCAACGACGTCTCTCGTTGCAATCCTAGCAGCTTCTGGTGCGTTCATAATCTACTTCATGCGACGTCGAGACCATAAGAGAGACGCTGCAAACATAATTTTACTTGAAATCAAGAATGCAGAACGTAATCTCGAAGATGCTCGTAAGACATATGAAGAGGGTAAACAGGAAAACTCAGAAAAAATTAAATTTCCCGAGAAATTAAGGTTAATGCCCACCGAGAGTTGGACCAAATATAAATATCTGTTTGTGAGAGATTTAGCTCCTGAACAATGGGATGAAATTAGTAAATTCTACGATAACTGCAAGAATTTTGATGAAGCAGTAGATTTTAAGGACTCGTCTTTCAAATTCAATGTCGCAGAAATCAGAGCTAACATTCAGCGTATAGTTGCTGATTATGCGAAAGAATTAGCAGACAACATAGATGCGAATACCAATAATGATCCAGAGGTTGATGAGAAAAATGCCAAACTCTTTGAGGGCATTAAGATTAGAAAACAAGCTGCGGTGGATGGCATCATTAAACATTTAGTTGAGCTGTACAGTCCAGATAAACCATTCAATGAAGCCGCTTACTATTACAATCTGTTACCGCGAAGCGTTATAAATACACCGACTGGCGAAAAACTTAAAAGACTTGCGGCCCGTCGTTGGCGTACCTTTAAACTCAACCGTTAATAAAGCTTAATATTCATTCTACAGACAAACGCGATAATCAAGTCTCACGCATGCTCCTATGGTTGATGAAGCCATGCATTTGCTTCGTGCTAAGTTAGAATATGCCCATGGCCCTTTCTATCCTTTTCTGGAACGTTGAGTACACCAACCAAACCCAGGGCAGCGATAAACTAAACGAACTTCTGCTTGACCTGAAGCGCTTGATTGACGGGAATCATCCTGATTGCATAGCGCTTTGCGAGGTAGTGCAGCCGTCCAAGGACGAACTACCTCCTGTGGTCAGGTATTTGCAGGAGCTCGGCTATGAATACGTTCACCATGCCGAAATGACCCATATCTCCGACTACTGGATGTCCGGCGTGGTGCTCGCATCAAAGTTTCCACTAAGGAACCGACAGCGGCACATCATCAGCAAGAACGGTTCGGCAGCCAGGTACGGTTTTCCTGATTTTGATAAAGAAATAATTAGCTCTGAAGTGACATTGCCGGGTGGTCCCGACATCAAGATGATAGTAGCTCATCCTTCGGCTACCATTGATTCGGTCAAGCAGCATTTCGTCGGTATGCGCAGCATTGAAAAGCTTATACGCTCAGAGCGCTTTGCGAAAAATACTCTCTTGCTGGGCGATATGAACGAGTGGCGTTTCATACCGGGAGCTTTCAGATCCAAGATGGCGGATGTAATGCATTCCCGGACGGGTTCCGTTTTGCGTCCGACCTGGCGCCATAACGCGCACCGTTTCACGCCGCTCCGCCTGAACCTGGATTACGTGTACTGGAGCAAGCATAGCGACTTTTCGCTGCAAAGTTTTAAGGTCCTGTCCAGTAACGTGTCGGATCACCGGCCACTCCTGACTACCTTTCAATTGACATAAGTAATTAATCGGAGGTCGCGGTTGCTAGACCGTAGGCGTAGTCGGGCCAGAAGACGCCGGCTGGCGGGGCGCCCGGGCCGCCATCGGATTCCCCGGGAACCTTGATCCATAGATAAGCGTCGACCAGCTCGTGTCCGGTGTCCGTGGTCGGTTCATGGCCCAGCTTCCTGCCTGCAGGATTAAAGGTGCCGTCTGGGCTGGTCAGAGATCCGTTGCGGCTGGTATCTATCACGAAGTGCGCGCCGCCTAGCAAGCCTGATACGGCCTCACCATAGGCTATGGTCTCAGTGGTGGGCACGAAATTGGAGACATTCAGCGAGAAACCGTCGGCGTTAGACACTCCCGCCTGCAATAGCAGATGTGCTGCGGTCCGGGGCGCCAGCCAGCGGGCATGACCCGCATCGATGTAGACGGCGTGGCGAGGCTGGACGCTCTTCAGGAGCGAAACGCAGCTTGCAAGCAATGCCATGCGATTACGGCGCGCGAAGGGACCGAGCTGCTCCGCGTGGGCCACGGCATCCGGCTCGACTATGATGATGCTGGGCAAGGGTGCCAGTACCTGCGCTATGCGTTCTATGCATGCCAGGTAATGTTCATCGTCAATGGCGCCGCCGGCCGAGAAGCCGCCATTGTCCCTGCCGGGAATCAGGTAAAGCGTGACGATCGGCGTCTCCTGCTTGCTGGCGGCATCGCGCACAATATCTTTAAGAAAGTTAATGCTCTGCTCGTCTTCGACCCAGAAACTTATGGGTTGCCGGACTATGTCAGATAGAATCGAGGCCCGAGAATCTCCGGACCGCGCCAGCTTGTCTATGGCTTGACGGGCACTGTTATGGACGGTGTTCACGTAAAGCTTCGGATCGGTGATCGTCATGGGGACAGTATACTGCGAAGTATTAATTTATACTAATGTTGACAGTTTATACAATATCTGCTATATTCGTGACATAATGGTCCCCGATATAAAGGGCGGTGAGAGTTCCGGTGTGGACAGCAACTATGCTTTGTTCTACGAACGCTTGCAGCCTAAGGAAAAACTAGTACCGGCACCTATCAAGTCCGCCAAGCGCAAGCAGGTGACTGGATTGGTGGCGGGCAAGAACACTAACCGTATCAGCCGCCGCAATACTCCTATAGCCGGCATGTACTTCCCCGAACGCTATGCCCGCATGCTCGTCATAATACCGGCCCATAACGAGGAAGAGATCATAATCGATACCTTGCAAGAGGTGATCAAACAGTCCCGCAAGCCCGAGAAGATAGTGGTAGTAGCAGACAACTGTACGGATAAGACGGAGAAGCTGGTATCCAAATTCATGCTCAAGCACCCAGAGGTCGAGCTTATGTCTACGCAGAATAACGAAGAGCGCAAGGCGGGAGCCCTGAACCAGGCCTGGCTGCTTTATTCCCAAGGCTATGATCTGGTGGCCTGCATCGACGCGGACACGCTGCTATGGCAAGACGTACTGGCTGAGCTTGAACAGGAGCTGGTGCCGCGTACGCGCTGTGCAGGTATCATGGCCAAGTTCACGTTCGATCAGGACTGGGTCCCACCCCACCTGCGCCGCAACAAGGAACCCCTGCGCGGCCGCAAGCAAGAGCCGGTGAATGAAAAACTTACCTGGCCTGTTAGGCAGTTGCTCCGAGCCCAGCGCATGGAATTCACCGCCCAGACCTTGGACTTCCTAAGGCACGGACGCCAGACCTATGTGCTAGGCGGCCAGGCGACGCTGTTCCGACAGGACGCGCTTCTGCAGGCCGCGTATTATAACAACGGCTACGGCCCCTGGAATACGGACACCGATGTCGAGGACATGGAGCTGACGTGGCGCTTCCAGGACCTGAAGCTTGAGACCCTGGTCAGCAAGTCGGCCCGGGCTTACGCCGGCGCCATGTACGACGTTAAATCACTCTGGGCCCAGCGGCGCAAATGGGACGAAGGCATGATGCGGCTGTTGCTTCAGTACAAGCTGCGCAAGAACACCCTTTATCCATGGCTGCGCCAGCTGAAGATGGCGCTCGACCTTGCGGTGCGCCTGATGTTCATAATCATGCTGACCGTTTCCATAGCCCTGCATTCCTTCGTCTGGTCATGGGTATGGCTTATACCTCCTGTGCTTTCCATCCTGCTCAACCTGAAGGTGATGTTCAAGATGCCTAAGCACACCGTCGGAGACTTCCTGTTCGCCGTACTATACTTCCCGGCCGAACTCTACCTATGGTTCCGTCTGGCAGGCTTCGTGGCCAGTTGGGGAGCTTCCTTGCTGGGCATGAAGAAGGACAACTGGGCCGGGCAGATGGCCGCGGAGACCGGTGCCGCCGGAGCAGGATCTGCCGGAGTCATGGTACTAGGGGGCCTGCTTGTTCTGACGATCGGCATGATAATCAGCACCAGTCTGATGCCGCCGGATGTATCTAGCCGCATTGTCGCCGTGTGTTGGACCGCCATGCGCACCCTGACCATAATCCTGAGTATCCAGATGGCGATCAAGCTACTCTACATGATCATCCGCGATCGCCGCCAACAGGCCTAAGCCCTAATCGTCGCTCACTAGTAAGATGAATCGCCCTTCGAATGAAGGGCGATTCATTGCGCCAGGGGCCGCCGCGAACTATTTGCTGTCAGCTTCAGCGCCCATAGCGATCAGCAGTGTGCCGGAAGCTATGGTGTAGAGGCCGATGAGCCATACGAAGGCCAGCGAGCCGTGGAATGGATAGCGCCACAGCCATACGCCTGCCGCGAACGACAGTGCCGCGAAGATCAGCGACAGCAGCCTATGCCCGCTGCCTGACGTCGAACGGCTGAAAGTGCGCATCAGGTACACGAAACCCTGTACCACGAAGACCGCGCCAAGCAGCGTGATGATGCTGAGCGTCGTCAGAGCCGGGCGCTGCACCAGGTAGGCGCCTACGCCAAGTTCGAATACGCCGGCCAGCAGC
>CAZSAN010000156.1:0-6337 GCA_964604985.1 uncultured Candidatus Saccharibacteria bacterium
CACCATCTGACTTCCGACGTCTCTTCGTCGTCCGGGCGGATTTCCCCGCCGGTTATCCTGGCATCGTACGCTATCGATACGTAAGCTACCTCGTCCTTGTTCGGGTACACTATGCGGTAACCCGGACCCCCCACGACTCCGCGCAAGCCCGTGATCTCCACCTGTATGTTCGCCTCTTCCATGGCCTCGCGCCTGGCTGCGGCCTCCGGTGCTTCGTCAGGATCCAGACCGCCGCCTATGGTCTGCCACACCCCTGTGTCCTTGTTCCTGACCAGCAATAGACGCTCCTGGTCATCCCAGACCAAGACGACGGCCGATGGCATCAGGACCAGATCATGCCCGATGCGCTTGCGCAGATCCCGTAAGTAGGGCGAAATCATACATCTATTATATGCCAGTCATTGCGATAATGCAGTCGATTGTGGCCAGCGGTTACCTTAGGACCTTGCCGGGTATGTTCCTGGAGAATACCAGGCTAAGCACCGAGATAGCGAATAGAACGAATAGCGAGTTCCTCAGGGCCTGTATCTGGGATCCTGAATAGGCTTCGCCCACTTGGGTCGCTTCGGTCGTTGAAAGTCCTTTTGATTCCGCGTAAGACTCGACCTGGCTCAGCGGGACTATTGAAACGCCCTGCGTACTGTTGTCATTCACATAGGTCTTAACGTCGGCTGGTAGGCTGCTGGAATCTATGTTGGCGACGAACGAAGTGGTCAGTACGCCTACCAATATAGATCCGATTATGGCCGTGCCGACCGAGGAACCTAGGTTCTGGAATACGCCCTGCAGACCGCCGACCTCGCTTGTGTCCCGTTCAGTAACCGACGACATGTTTATGTTGCCGATCTGCGAGACCAGCAGACCGATGCCCGCCCCTATGATGAACATACCGGCCGCGAAATATACGCCTTTCAGTTCGATATTTATCGAGCTGAGCAGGGTCAGTACGCCGAGCACCAATAGATACTGCCCCATCCTGATGATCCTTTTGGGAGATCTGGTGTCGGACATGCGCGTGCCAAGCGCGGAGGCCAGGATAATCGCTATGGAAAGAGGCAGGATCTTGATACCGGTCGCTAAGGCGTCAAATCCTAGCGTCATCTGAAGAGATATCGGTCTTTTGAAGAATACCGCGCCTATTACCAGATACTGGGCCATCAGGACGCCAAGTCCGCTGCGAAGAGCCTTGATATTGAGCAGCGATACTTTAACGAGCGGATTCCTGCCCTGCTCTTCAAGCCGCTGTTCGCGCAAGTAGAATCTCCGCAGCACGAGCAGGCCCGCTAGTATAAGATAGGCGACCAGGGATATGCCGAACGGAGCGATGTCGTGGCCGGCTATGACCGGCGTAGAGCGCGGTTCGATCCAGCCCCACTTCGAACTTTGAAGCATACCGAATACCATCAGGACCAGGCCGCCAGCCGACAGGATGACACTCGGAGTATCGATCTTGGGGACCTTTTTGGCCCTGGGACTATCGACTATGTACTTCCTGAACGACAAGACTCCGGCCATGATGATCACTTCCGCGAAAAACACATAGCGCCAATCAAGGTAGGTGGTAACGAAACCGCCTATGAGCGGGCCGGCGGCCGCGGCTGCTCCGGAAACGGCGCCAATTATGGCGTAGGCTTTGACCCGATCCTTACCCTTATAGTTGGTCGCGACCAAGGCCGCGACCGCGGGAATTATCAATACCGCGCCCAAGCCCTCTATGATTGACCACCCCACGAACAACATCGCGAAATTAACGCTGAGTCCGGTGATCAGTGATCCCGCAGCATATACGACGGAACCGATCGTAAGCGCTCGCTTGCGGCCCCACACATCCCCCAGTTTGCCGCCAAGCAGCATCAACGAAGCCATGGTCAACGTGTAAAACGTTATAGCCCCTTGCATAGCCGTTACCGTGGTATCCAAATCCTTGACGACGGTAGATATAGAAACGTTCATGACCGTGCTGTCCAGCACCATCACGAACTGAGCGAAGGCCAGAACTATGATCGCGGTCCATTTTTTCATATCTGGACCTTGTAAATTGTCAGCCCTTCTTGCGAGGCTGGCCGCTCAGTTTGGCACCGAATGAGTTGATAATGGACACTATGTTGAAGCGCTGATTGAAGACCAGCAGGACGACAAGCGAAGCCCCAAGCATGAAGTACATCTGCGTCTTGAACGGCGCTAAGAATCCTGATGCCAGGTTCTCCGCTACAGGACGCAGGTCTATGTTAGGCACGGCGGCCGCGATCGGCGGCGGTATGAACGGGTTCATCAAAAGCCCCAAGATAGCTACGACCACCACAGCCAGCCCGGCCATATAGACCCGTTTGGCGTAGATAGCCCTGCCCAGATAAATATACAAGCCGAAAAGGATTACGGTGGCCAGCCAGAATAACGGCCCTAACCACAGCATGGCCTTGACCGCTCCTGACAGATCCGGGAATGAATCGCTCTTCAGCAACGTGATCTCATCCGGTATCTGGTAATTGGTCTGCGGAACGTCCACGCCCTTGCTCTGAGCCAATGCGATAACGCCAGAAAGCGGTTGCTTCACAGAGGTCAGATCAACCTTGATGTCCTGGCGGTTAGGAGCAGTGGCATATGCGTACGTCTTGTCCGTCAGCGCCGTGACCGCCTGGCTGGCAAAGTCGCTGCCCAGCAGGCCGCTCGTGAGTGATATGGCCTTTTCGCCTACTACCTTCTTTATGACCGGCCGGTCCTGCAGCGATTTATTCACGACCGTGGTCGCTATTGCATCCCTGCTTGATTGCGATAATAAAGCCGTGGTCGTTATGTCGGTGAAGTTCGCCTTGTTGAAGACCGTATGATTCACCCAGTACGCGGACTGGGCCAAGAACAGCATGATAGCCGCTCCCACCAGCAAGGCTGCCGATCCGAATCTTGATAACTTGGAGCTGGAATCAGAGGCCACTACTTTATCCCCTTACTAGCCTGCACCATACACCCGCTCGGCAATCATGGCAAGCGGATATCATACCCGCTTGGACGATATAAATCAGGCGTGGGCCTACCGAGAACGCAGTCAACGCTACCAGAGCCAGTGTCGTACGCTCTACTAACTATATGCGTACCGGGTCACCCGGAAATCTGGGTATCATAGCCTCAGAAGCCATACTGGCAAGGGCCATTCTGGCCCCATCGGGTATATGTCTGATTTGCCATACCTCAGGTTCACCTTCTGCGTCAGTAGGAACTATGTGAGGAGCCGGGTAGCCATGCGCACCATGATCGTGGAGCGATATCGTAACAGGCTCATGGCCAGCTGGCCTGTCACTCACTGCATGGGAGCGATGCATGTAGATTCCGTGGAAGCCGGCACTGAAGTCACTGCTAAGTCTACCTGCGTATTCGATTTCCAAACCATCCATCCTGACTCGACCACGAGGGCTTAACTCTGGGTCATTTAAGTCACGAACTCTTTCTACGATAGTACGCGTAGCCTCATCTGACATAGCCGCGCTTTCTATGGCTTTCCTGAAGTTGGAACCGACGGATTTCCTAAAATCTCCAGTAGCGACTACTGCCATCTGGGCGGCCCATAGATCCCTTAGCTCACCACTTTCTTTGGCGGCTGCGATCTTGGCATGCGCATATGCTCTGCGTTCTCTAGCATTGGTAGAATTAGGGCCGAACGACAATTAATTCACTCCTTTATGGATAATGAATTATTATAACACGTAAAGATATATTTTACAATGCTAGCCCAACAGGTCGACTTCGGTACCGCGAGGATCCATGTTGTTGCTCATCATATGAAGGTTCATGAATGCCCTACCCGTCTGGCTCATTAGCTCCGTATACTCCTCGTCGTCCAAGGCTTCAGCCAGTGACAATACCAGCGCTACGGCTACCTCCCTGCGATCCTCTTCGTCACACCAGTTATCCCATAACAGTTCAGAAAACTTCTCTATGTATTTAGCCACGGTCATATCGCGGTCAAGGCCAGGTATGGGTGCGGGTACAACGAACGGATCCGTGTCCATTACTACCACATTATAAGTGCCGTCTTCCTGCTTAACACCTTTGAAGGTATCCGCCCTTATACCCTCCAAGGAAGGCCAGAATTCAGCTTCGGGCCTAAGCAGCTTACCTAGGCCCTGCATGAGCTCGACCTTGCTTTCTACAGGAAGGTCCTTCACGTCTACCGCATCCGGCACGTACTCGCCCACTACTATGAAAGGGTGTTCGCCGCCCTCCTGCTCGAATGCGAAGGAACGGACCATACCGATACCGGCGGCGGCGTAGGTATCCTCCATGCCTTCCCAGGCTTCATGAAAGTCCAAACCGCGCCTACCGACGTGGCGAACTGCCGCAGGTGTGAAGCCGCGGCGTACGAAACGGCTACCATCAGGCTCCTCAAGTACTTCTAGTATTCTGTCGTCATGTTCACTTAGCACTTCTACCGGCGAAGCTGCCGCTAGGCGGTCGTTAAGTACTGACATCATGGTGTCGGCCTGTAATTGTGGATCGAGCCCTTCGGGTGCGCTCATCTCTGACATACCTCGTTTATCATGCAAGGATATAACTAAAATTGCAACGATGCAAGCACTAGAAGTATCTAGGCGGCGCCGGCGTAGATGACTGCGCGGTCTTCGTGTTCGCTGCGGAATTCCGCCAGCCTCTGCATGTAGGCGCGTATGGCTTCGACGCCTCCGCCCGGATCCACTTCCCGGACTTCACCGACTTCGCAGTAGGCGTCGGTTATCTTGCCGCGTTCATCAAACTCAAATGCGGTGTAGACCTCTAATATATCTGCGCCTAGGGCATCGACCAGCATGCCAACGCCTTTGCTGGCCTTTGGTATCACCAATTTGCCGTCTTCTTCTACCGGCTTGGTGCCTGGAGGATTGATGACGATCTCGGGTTTCAGGCTCAGCGGGTTGAAACCGTGCACTGGAGCGGCTTCCTTAGGATCCTGCACGGCCTGCACCAGGTTGACTGCCAGCGCCGTGTTCAGGCGCTCCACCGCGCCTTCCTGCCAGTCCAGATCGCGGTACTGCGGCGTAGGCGGCACTGAGTAATGAGTGTTAGTCAGGGTGCGCGCCGGCTTACCTATGAGCATGCCCGGACCATGCGGAACCGGACGTACGCCGAAAGGCCTATAGCCCACCGTACCGATACCATGGGAACGACGGATCAAAGCCGCCAGACGGCCGCCTTCGGTGCCGGTCTCCAGGCGCCTGGCCAGGGCTATATTGCCTGCGAATTGCGTAGCCACCGGCAGAAGGTTGGGCGTGTGGTCGGCCAGATGCACCAATGGCCGCTCCATGCGGTGATCAATGATCTCCGCAGCCCGGAACTTCATAGCCGCTGTTATGTAATGAAGGACGTCGGGCGGAATGCCCATCAGCTTATCCGCCATGATGATGCCTGCCCGCTCAATAAGACGGGGCCTGAGCGGCGTGGCTTCGATGTGCGTATTCAGATAATCGAGCATGGGCTCGCCAGGGTCGAAGTCGGCCACGAAAGTCTGATCCGGATGGCCGCTTTCCTCCACATATCTTTCGCCCACGGGACGCAAGGTCTCGTGAACATGCTGGTTAAAGGCTATGTCCTCCGGCGAACTCATAATTTCAATACAATAGTATATCCAACTTCACGTGTCAACAGCTAGACAGCCTGAAGGAGAGGTCAGCTGTTCTTCAGGCCTTCGAGTAGGCCTATGGCCTTATCGCGCAAGTCATACTGCACGAATACATGATCGTGATAAAAGGCTGCCACCACATTGGCCGATATGCCGTGCTCGGCAAGTTTGGTAGACATCACAGCCGTCAGACCCACGAGCTCCAATGACGTATGGACGTCGATGGTCAGCTTGGCATACGGACCTTCGTTCTCTATGTCTTCCGAATCCAAATAAGATTTGGGCGCAATCACCGCCAGCCGACCATTCTCCTGAAAAGTAGCCAACACCTTGTCGCGCTCTATGACCGAATCACCAGGAACGCTGGCGAAACCATACTCAATATCATCACAGATTACCTTTATAGAATTGAGCGTCTGCTGTAGGTCTGTGATTCCGGACATACGTCTATGATATCAGGTCTGGTTGCTGACCAGCTCGCCGCGCTTCGGGCCATGGGTCTGCTTGGGATTACCATCTACGACCACGTCAGAAAAGAGGCCCTCTCTGCCGGCCGCGTGCTCTTCAAAATCCATCCTGGCGGGGAAGTTGCCTCTGGTAAGGTCGGAGATGTTTATACGGATACGCCGGACATGACCAGGATGCCCCTGAAGTCTGGCTCGATAAGCTCACTGCCTTTGATGGCTTCCTCGCCCAACAGCACCATGCCGCTATCGGCGTAGTCAAACACAG
>CAZSAN010000157.1:0-1939 GCA_964604985.1 uncultured Candidatus Saccharibacteria bacterium
CAATCAGTCATTCGTGGAATTCGCCGTGGTACCGGGGAAGAAGCAGATACGTTTCGGGCTGGCTGCCATAAAGAACGTCGGTACGGGTGTCGTAGAGGAAATCCTGCGCGCCAGGAAGGAAGGCGAATTCAAAAGCTTGGACGATTTCCTTACCAGGGTTAACGTTCGCGTAGTGAACCGTAAGCCCATGGAAAGTCTGATCAAAGCAGGCGCGTTCGACGGCTTCGGTGACAGATCGACGCTTCTGCATAACCTGGATATGCTGCTGGCGTTCGCTTCGCGCCTCCAGAAACAGGCCGATAGCGGGCAGACGGATATGTTCGGCGGCCTGGAAGAATCCTTATTAGAGAAACCCAAGCTGGAACTTCAACCTTTAGAAGCGCGTCCTGACGGCCGGGAACAGCTGCAATGGGAGCGTGAGCTCCTGGGGCTTTATCTGAGCCAGCATCCCTTGGAGATGTTTGAAGGTATATTGAAAGAGCAGACGAAACCCCTTAATACCATAACCATGGAAGATGATGGACGGCAGGTGAGCATAGGCGGCGCTATCACGGATGTGCGCGAGATAACCACGCGCAACGGACAGAAGATGGCTTTCGTGAAGATCGAGGACCGCTTTGATGAGATAGAGGTGGTACTTTTCCCTAAAAGCTACCAACAGACTTCCGGCCTGTGGGAGCGGGACCGTGTCGTTATGGTCCGGGGCAAGGTCAGCGCTCGTGACCGCAATGGCAATGGTGCAGGCGAAGTCAAGGTGATGGCCGACAGCGCGAAGGAGATATCCAGCCAGCAGGCTGCCAGATACCAGCCCACCGGCGAAGAACGCCTGTATATAAGACTTAATGACACTAGTGACGAACAGATGCTCCTATCCTTGAAACAGACCATAGACAGCCATAAGGGTGAGACCCAGGTAGTCCTGGTGTTGGGCGGTGCTGACTCCAAGCAGGCGATAAAGCTGCCAGGGGGCATCGATCGCGAAAGCGACGGGCTTCCCAAGTTGCGCGAGCTTGTAGGAGGCGACAACCTCGTGATTCAGTAAGCCCGGAAACTGGATCAGCGTACTATGCCGCCTACGCGCGTCAGTACGCAACCTGCGGTTATTATGAAGACCATGGCTATATCGTAATAGGGGTGATGGCTGACGAAAGCCTCGCCGCGTGTCAGCCATCTGTGCACTTTGTAACTGTGTCTCAGTATGAACAGCGCGCCGGCGGCACCCGTCACTATCAGTGCGACTATAAGGCTCCAGGCCGGCTCGCCTCCTGTCAGAAGCTGAATCCTGGAGACGGGCTGGGAAGGCAACTGGGCGCCTAGTACGTTGCTAGGTGCTGGCGAGCCGGCAGCCTGGCTAGCACCTAGCACCGGGGCGCCGCCGGCGCTGGAGGCCGGCTGGGCATATTCGGCTACCACCACGGTCTCAGGCCCATGGCCCTGGAAATCAGGAGAACTAGCTATGCCGAAACCGACATCACTGTAATCCTTGTTCAATATGTTGGCGCGATGCTCCGCGCTATTCATCCAACCTATGATGCTGTCGCTGGCGCTGGAGAACCCATAGGCCAGGTTTTCTCCTGCTTGCCGGTACTCGTAACCCGTAGCCGTTATGAAAGCCCAAGGGGTCTTGCCTGATGGCGAGTCATGGGACCAGTAATCGTTACGTACCATGTCGTCTGCTTTAGCTTGGGCCGCTTCGCTCAGGCTGCGGTTCAGGGATAGGGCCTGCTCGTCCGCCTTGGCCCTCTCTATATTCGTGTAATTAAGCAAGCTCGTGGAGCTGAAGTTACTGCTTGCGCCCAGCACCCCGCTGCCTGTCCATATGCTGTTCACCAGAAGCCCCATACCGACTATAAGGAGCATGGGTAGATACGGCCAGTAGGGACTCAGATACCGTTTGGTCTGTCGGTGATGACCGGCATGCCTTTTTAATTGGTGCGGG
>CAZSAN010000158.1:0-4193 GCA_964604985.1 uncultured Candidatus Saccharibacteria bacterium
GAAGTCCTTGCCAAGCAGCGTATAGGCCGTATCCTCCGCAAGAACAATGATCAGCCCCCAAGCATAGTCATCGATTTCGTCGACAGGACCAAGAAGCTACAGCAGACCTTCCTGCAGATATTCGACGTAGAAACGTTCGAGCAGGGCCGTATATTCGCGCGCGGCGGCACAAGCGAGTCCGAGCTAGCTGGCCGCGCCGTGGTACTGCCGGACTGGATGCGTACAAAGCTGGGTAAGACGGATGTACGGAAAGTCGCCGAACGTTTTTTTTGGCGAAACCATCCAGCCAGCCCCTGAAGGCTACTTAAGCTTACGTGAAGCCGCCGCCGAACTGGGTAAGCAATACACGGACGTCTATATGGCTAGTGGAACGCTAAGGCTTGAGCTGGAAAGGTTCATAGGCTCGAATAATCGTCTGGCATTCCACTTAACGCCGGAACAGCTGGATTATCTACGCGCATACTTCGACAGCGGCGCCAGGCCGCCCACGGACGGCTCAGTAAAGGGTGTGCAGATATATACCGGACCGCAGGGCGACTACATGGAAGAGCCTGAAGACCAAAGGCAATTCCGCGCCTTGCCGCATGCGTTGGTCGAGGGCTTCAAGAGAGGTGACCTGAACTGGAGTAGGAAGGAATACACGGCGGAGGTCGGCAGATGGAAAGCAGTATGCACGCAATTAGCGGATGCTCATGGCGCCGCCTTCTATTCCGGTAGCCCAGAAACCGTAGGCATAAATACCATTATCGCACTCTATGATATGGTCAACGGTAAATACAATCCGTCAGAGCCGGAATTCTACGGGGTCTATCTGGATAACCGGGTACGACGACTTCACCGACCCGGCAATACTGATTCTCCGACACTGATGGGCGAGAGCGTACTTTTCGACAAGGATAGTTCGGCCATCCCCAAACCGATTGCCAAGGACGTGGTAGTGAGCGATGCCACAGCTGATGAGATAGTAAAACTGGAGGCACTGATAAACCTGAGCCTGCCTGACGGCAAATTGCCGACTTCCGTAGCCCCGGAAGCCGTGCCGTACCAAAGTGAAATGGCCCGGGAGATGGGCCGGTTGTGCCTCCGTGCCGTTGAAGAACTGGGACCCTGGGACGACAGAGCCGAAACCCTAAAACGGGTGCTTGTTCCAGTCGATGATCAAGGCATGAATATATGGATAGGTCAGAAGATCGTCCCTGCCGCAGACTTCCCGGATGCCACTATCATGGAACGGTTCGTCAGCTTTATCGACACCACGCGGCAAAGAGGGCCGGTACGTGGCGATAACTACGGGCTGAAAGGGCATACTGAGCATGTTCTGCTATACGACGGTTCCATAGTCAAAATACGTATAGTTAGGGAAGATACGGGCGAAGAAGAGGATTTCAGCGGCTTCAGCAGTTTCGCCATGATGCCAGCCGGTCCTTATACCCCCATATTCGAGGCGCCCGACGAACGGGCTTTGATAGCCGCACTAGGACTTATACGTGAAAAACTTGGTCCCGAAATCGATTGGGATAACGTCGGACTGGGTACTGTGCTGCAGGCTGCTTCGAAAGTATTCGACATGCCACCCGAAGGTTTCCGAAAAAAAGATAATAGGAGCCGTCGCCGCAAGATGGATGTCGTCAACCGCGGCCTTGCATTCATGCTCGCCCTCGATAAAAAGGTCGCCTCAGTCGAGGAAATCGCCGACACTACGGGTATGAGCCGATCCCTGATACGCCGCAACGTACTCCAGACCAGACACTTGCTTGAACAGGATGACCAGTACGGCCACGGTCAAAGGCGTGAACTTCGCAAACTCCATGCGGCGCTGATCAGGGCATTACCTCGCGTGAGCGAGTAACCTCCCGGCTATATGCGTCAAGAGTAGCGGTCCAGCAGGCCTGAGGTAATGCCGGCGGATCGCAGCATGGCGCAGCGTTCGGCCAGCTGCTCATCGCTCTCGAACATAAGCGCGGCATTGAAACGCCAGACGTCGCCGTGGTGGTTCATGGCTATCATCTGCAGGGTGCGCCGACCAGAGGGTTCAGGCGTGGTGAAGGGCAGCATGGCGGCTTCAAATTCCTCCCTGGTGCCTTCGTAACTGCCGCTGAAGCCGATCAGGGGCGTATCCAGCTCGCCGTTAGCCACCATGAAATGATAAGCGGACATGCCCGTCATACGGAAGTTGGAGTCCACTATGTAACAGTCGCCTCTGGGGTCCACCAGGACGTCAAAGCATCCTATACCGTACCATCCCATCTTCCGGACCTTCGGCAGGCACACATATTCCAGGTAATGCTTGATAGCGCGCAATTCGTCCGGCATCTCCCGGGAGCGTATGATGCCGCCCTCGAATTCGCCTTCCTCCGAGGTCAGCTGCTCATTGACACCGATTATGTCTATAGGCTGGTCGGGATCATAAGGTATGCCGAAGTGCAGTCCGTAATTCTTCACGGTCTCTATGTACTGCTCGACCAATATGGGGGTCTGCAGACCTTTCGTCAGCGCCGCGGCCTTGTCCATATCGGAACGATCCTTGCAGATGTATACGCCGTCGCCCGAACTGGAAGCCGTCACTTTCACCACCACCGGCAGTTCTATATCCTTGTAGCCGTCCCAGAAAGACCGGCCATCCATGAACGCGGCGACGCGCTTAGCTGTGTATGCCTTGCCTATAAGTTGGGGTAGATTATTCTTGTCGTTGATCCAAAGCGTTATAGCGGGAGGGATCTGATATGCGTTCGCCAGGCGTTGGCTCATATAAGGCTGGGCCATCACCAGGCTGCCATCCTTGGACACCTCCTTCAGGGCCTGCTTGATGGCTTCGTTGCGTGCATCGCCCTGCACGCTGGGCGTGATATCTGCCGGCAACCTTACCAGCTGGCGCAGGTTGATCCTGGGGAAGTTTAATTTTCTGAGCAATGCTATATCTATATCAGGCGCGTTGGTAGCGGCGTAACTTATGATGGACACTGACGGTCCGGCGCAACTGATGGCCCGCATGGATACCAGCTCCTCTATCTCGGGGGGGACATTGTTCAGGAAGCCTGAATCGCTTCCTGCAGGATAACCATAGAAATATTGGGTACTCTTAGGATAGTAGGTGGACAGCGATAGTGACTGCGGAGCAGACTTGCTTATAGGATCATCTACGGCTAGCAAAACTTACGTTCTCTGTTAGTTATATAGATTTGTGCTATTTGTCACATTATAGTCCTTTTTTAAGACACCGCAATATGCAATATTAACTTTTAATCCTTCTGCTTGCATAAATATATCATTTATGGTATATTATAGATATGCCCGAGTTACTGGGATCCGAACCGCTCCAAGATAGCATCTACCCGCCGTTCGACGGCTTAGGCGCCGCCATTGGCGCATGGCCTGATACCGGGCCGCCTCACGAAGGCGCCGGACCCCTGACTCCGCTCGAGGAGCAAATGTACCTGTCCCAGCAACCCAGGTCTGCCGAGGTTGATGATTACGGGTTCGACATGAGCCCTTGGGCCGGCGCCGTAGCCGCTTCACCGATGGTCGAGCTTAGTCTGCCAGTGGTCGACAAGACCCAAGCGGAGCTGGGCGTCCCCAGACTGCTGGGCGATATGATGCAGCTGGCGCGGGTTACTCAGGAAGGGATATTGATGACGCTGATGCCCATGGCGCTGCCGCCCACCGAACCGCGCCTGGTACCGCGTTCACAGGCCGGCCGTTTGAATTAGCATTTTCGGCTTATCCAGCCGCCCCGCGCCTGGGGCGGCCAGCCGAATGCGATCAGGCCTGTGGATAATTATCGTAAGATATTTCGCAGACTTAGTGCATACTGTATGTAAGCCTCTTAGCTTAGGGATGGGACCTAATTTATAACTTTATCGGAGGAGGGTACATGCACATGCGTGTCAGACCGGATCGTATATGGGACGTGTTAACCAGGATAAGATACGGTGTAATAGCTGGTTTGCTGCTGTTCGCCGCGGTCTCGGGTATCCTACTATCGCAAGGCGCGAAGGTGCAGGCCGCAGGTGTGGACTGCGACAATAACGCCGTAGTCTACTGCGGGGCAGGGTCGGTGAGCGGCCTGGTCCATAAGTATAACAACGGCGACGGCCATAATTCAGGTCAGAGCATACGGGCCATATACGGAGCCTTTGGTATCGGCGGTAATGACATGAGCGCCATGAAGCAGGACGCTCAGAACGGCGCTGTCA
>CAZSAN010000159.1:0-3630 GCA_964604985.1 uncultured Candidatus Saccharibacteria bacterium
AGCTTTGGAGCGTCCGTATACGTCGTCGGACTTGATGGTCAGCATCTCTTGCAGCGTGTTGGCGGCACCGTAGGCTTCGAGCGCCCACACCTCCATCTCGCCGAAGCGCTGGCCACCGTTCTGGGCCTTACCGCCCAGAGGTTGCTGAGTGACCATGGTGTAAGGACCCGTGGAGCGTGCGTGTATTTTGTCGGCTACCATGTGATTGAGCTTGATCATATACATGCTGCCTACCGTGGTGCGTTCGCTGAACGCATCACCCGTACGGCCATCGAACAATTGCTGCTTACCGTCTTCCGGCAGGCCGGCTTGCTTAAGCAGCTCGTGTATCTTGGTCTCGGGCGCACCGTTGAACGACGGGCTGGCGACCTTCATACCCAATGCGCGGGCAGCCATGCCCAGGTGCGTTTCGAACAGCTGTCCGACGTTCATGCGGCTGGGTACGCCAAGCGGGTTCAGTATTATATCCACCGGCGTGCCGTCATCCATGAATGGCATGTCCTCTACAGGCAATATGCTGGCTATGACGCCCTTGTTACCGTGGCGTCCGCCAAGCTTGTCCCCGACCGCGATCTTGCGCATCTGGGCCACGAACACCTGGATCTGCATTATCACGCCCGCCTTTAGCTCATGGCCGTTCTCGCGGCTGAACACCTTGACGCCCACGACCTTGCCGTGCTTGCCGTTGCTCATGCGCTGCGACGTATCACGCACTTCTTTGGCCTTCTCGCCGAAGATGGCGCGGAGCAGACGTTCCTCGGAACTCAGCTCCTGCTCGCCCTTGGGCGTGATCTTACCTACCAGTATGTCGCCGGGGTGTACTTCTGCGCCGATGCGGACTATGCCGTCCTCATCCAGGTGGCGCAGGGTCTCCTCGGATACGTTAGGAATGTCGGATGTGACTATTTCAGGGCCCAGCTTGGTCTCACGGACCTCTATCATGAAGTCGACTATATGGACCGAAGTAAGCGTGTCGTCCTCGACCAGCTTGCGGCTGATGATTATGGCATCCTCGAAGTTATAGCCGGCCCATGGCATGAACGCCACTATCAGGTCTTTTCCAAGCGCCAGTTCGCCGTCAGCTATGGACATACCCTCTATGAGCACGTCGCCGGCCTTAACCTTGTCGCCGGTACTGACTACGACCTTCTGGTTTATGGAAGTTCCTTCGTTGCTGCGTATGAAACGCTGGGGCTCGTATTTCTTGCTGCCATCCTTATACTTGACGACTACTTCCTGAGCCGTGGCCTTGGTGACCTCACCAGGACCTTCGGCCAGGGTCACCTGTCCGGTGTTGCGGGCCGCATCGACTTCCAGTCCTGTGCCTACTATGGGCGAGCTGGGCTGGATCAGCGGTACGGCCTGGCGCTGCTGGTTCGATCCCATGAGCGAACGATAGACGTAGTTCTTTTCGATGAATGGTATGAGTCCTGCGCTGGAGCCGATGATCTGGTTGCGCGAAGCGTCCATGTGCGTGACGTCGTCGGCGTCGACTTCGCCCGACTTCAGGTGCGAACGGGCGCTGACACGATCATGGACGAAATAGCCGTCCTGGTCTACTTCGCTACCGCCGCCGGCTATGATAGCCGCTTCTTCTTCGTGGGCGTCCAGGTATACGACTTCGCCGGTGACCCGGGCCTTGACCGGCCATGTCTTCTTGGAGGTGACCTTTGCCAGTTTTGCGGCATCGGTCTTATTGATCTTGGTGCCGGCCTTGATGATGACCTTGCCTTTGTCGTCTGTCAGGTCCTGGCTGGCAATATGTCCTGGAGCATCCTTGGCGCTCACGGCGTTGATTACCTTGCGGTAAGGGGTCTCTATGAAGCCGTAGTCATTGACGCGGGCGAAATTGGCCAGGTTCAACACCAGGCCGATGTTGGCGCCTTCCGGCGTCTCGACAGCGCAGATGCGGCCATAGTGCGTTGAGTGCGCGTCACGTACCTCGAAACCAGCACGTTCGCGGCTTAAGCCTCCGGGGCCCATGGAACTCAGACGGCGCTTATGGGCAAGCTCCGAAAGAGGGTTGATCTGGTCCATGAACTGGCTAAGCTGGGAGCTGGCGAAGAACTCTCGTACGGCGGCTACCACCGGGCGGGCGTTTATGAGCTGGCCAGGAGTGACCGTCTCTATCTCGCTCATGCTCATGCGGTCCTTGGTGTTGCGCTCCATGCGCAGCAGACCTATACGGAACTGACGCTGGACCAACTCGCCCACGAGCTTGACGCGGCGGTTGGCCAGGCTATCTATATCATCGGCGGGTTCCTGCGTATTGTTGAGCCTGATAAGCTCAGCCACGATAGCCTCTATGTCTTCCAGACGCATGACACGGTTCTCGACCGTGTTCGGCACGTCCAGGTCCAGGCGCTTATTGATCTTGTAGCGGCCGACGCGGGAGAAATCGAAACGCTTATAGTTATAGAACATATTCTCGATCAGGGACTTGGCGTTGTCCACCGTGGCCAGGTCGCCTGGGCGCAGACGGCGATAGACCTCAATCAGAGCCTCGTTCTGCAGCTTGGTCGGGTCTTTTTCAAGCGTCGCGTCCAAATAGCTCTTCTCGCCGGTATCGACATGCTTGAAAGCCTCGCGCATCCGGGTTTCGGAAACGCCAAGCGCACGCAGCAGCGTGGTTACGGGTATCTTACGCTTACGGTCGATCTTGACGTACAAGGCGCCGGCAGCGGAAGTCTCGAACTCCAGCCACGCGCCGCGGCCAGGTATTATCTTCGCGCCGTACAGACTTGTGGTACCGTGCGGATCGGCCGTGAAGAACACGCCCGCCGAGCGGATAAGCTGGCTGACCACTACGCGCTCAGCGCCGTTGATCACGAAGGTGCCGCGGGTAGTCATCCAAGGGAAGTCGCCCAGATATATCTCTTGTTCCTTGATTTCGCCGGTAACCTTGTTGGTAAGCTCGACATTGGCCATCAGGGGAGCTTCGAAGCTTACATTGTTCTCGCGGGCCTCAGCCTCGCTTAGCTTGGGGTCGCCGAACTTGTAGTCCTTGAACCTAAGTGATAGCTTACCGCCCGTATAATCGTCTATCGGGCTGATCTCGGCCAGGAGTTCACCCAGACCTTCTTCTACGAACCATTGGAACGATTTGTTCTGGTGATCCACCAGGCTTGGCAGGTCCAGTGCGTCGTCCACGCTCGTGAAGAACGTCCTTCCCTGCTGTTTCTTGTCATTAGCTTGTGTCGCTTTGGCCATACGCGGTGCTTATCTCCCCTTGTTACTATTTAATGAATAAAGACCAGCAAGCGGTTCGCTGCGGAATCGTCGACTTAGATATTACCGTGATCACAGGTATTCAAGCCCAGCTGACTAGCCCTATTACTGATAATTTAATCTGTTTGTGTTTGGTTCGGCCGAAGATCCTAAGCTGGGGGTTTTGAGCTATTTAAAGGCAATAAGCTACCCAACTTACACTACTTCTCCCACTCAGTATGATTCAATAGCTACCTACTGTCAAGCGCCTTTCTTCGCGAGCATAACGGTCGCATTGCCAAACGCTACCTCGTCCGGACTATCGGGCGACCTCAACAAATCATTTAGCGCGTCCACGACCCGGCTTGCCGCTTCAGGCTCGTAAAACTTCATGAGGCTCGCATGAGCGAAAAACCTCTTGCT
>CAZSAN010000160.1:0-2526 GCA_964604985.1 uncultured Candidatus Saccharibacteria bacterium
CACGCCTGTTGGATTGTCCGGGTTGATGATCAGCAGCCCTGCGATGGCGGGGTTCTCTCTGACCTTGCGGCGTATCTCGGCCATATCGGGCAACCATCCTCTTTTGGGGTCCAGACCGTAGGTCAGATGTGCCGAATGGCCATGGGCCGCCTCCATGGCCGAGTGCGTGGGATAGGCCGGGTTCGGACCAAGTACCCGGGCGTCCGGATTAAGCCAGGTGTATATCTTGTTGATGGCATCGCCCAGGCCGTTGAAGAATAATATGTTTTCGGGGTCTAGGTGAGCCTTGCCCTGCTCGGCCCGTTGGCGCGATAGGAACTCGCGGGCATCCTGCAATCCTTTGGTCGGAGAATAGCCGTAGGACTCGTTCTTCCTGACCTCTTCCACTATAAGATTCCTTATCCATTCCGGAACCTGCTCGCCCTTGGCTATGGGGTCTCCTATGTTTTCCCATGTTATGTCGATACCTGTCTTTTCCAGAGCTTTGGCGAACTCCACTATGCCCCGTATCTCGTAATGCAATTCTCCGGCGCCGGGGTGTACGATGCTCAGCCTCATGGTCAGAACTGTTGCAGGTAATTAGTACTGAAGGTGGTGGCCAGCGCCTTGCGCCGGGTGTGCCGTTCCTTGGCATACGCGATCAGTTTCTGAACCAGCTCCACATTGCTGATACCGGCACGGTTCCAGTTGTGGGCATAAAGGCCGCCTGGCAGGGGGTTGATCTCGTTGAAGTAGACTTTCTTGGTCTTGGAATCTATGAGCATATCGACGCGCGCTATACCTGTACAGCCCATGGCCTTGTATGCTGCCACCCCGGTGGATTCGGCACGTACATATACTTCTTCGGGAAGCTCCGCAGGTATGCGGCTATAGCCCTGGGAACCCTTGGCTCCGCCCTTGCCTTTGCCGCCTTTGCCTTTCTTGCCGCCCTGCATATATTTGGCATCGAAATCGAAGAAATCTTCCGCGGTAGTCAGCGGCTGCTCCAATAGTGCCGGCCGGGGCTGATCATTGCCTATTACCGGCAAGGTCACCTCTATGACATTATGAACGGCTTCTTCGACTACGACCTGGTCGTCATAATGTGCGGCCACCTCTAACGCGTTACGCAGTTCCCCGTCGTTCGCGGCCTTGCTTATGCCTATGCTTGAGCCCAGGTGGGCAGGCTTGACGAACAAAGGATATTTAAGCGTCTTCTTGACCTCTTTCACGGCCTCGCCGGAATGACGTTCCAGCTCTGCCTTGGTAAACCAGAGGAATTTCGATACCTGTATGCCGTTAGCGCTTGCCAGCTGCTTGGCTAGGATCTTGTCCATGGCTATGGCGCTGGCGCTGACCCCGCAACCCACGTAAGGTACATTGGCCATATCAAGCAGTCCCATCAGCGCACCGTCCTCGCCATAGGTGCCATGCATGGCAGGGAATACCAGATCTATGCGGCGAGTCCGCTTACGGCCGGCTATGCCGCTGGCACGGACCAGCGTCATGCCGCCGTCGAACTGCACGCTGGCCGGTTGCGACCTATGCAGATATTCCTGTATCCTGCCGGACGTGAACAGCTCTATGTCCTTAAGCTTGTCATCCCAGTACCACGAACCATCCTTTGATATATAGACGGCTTCCACCCTGTATTTCTTAGTGAGTTCCAACGGCTTTATGATGCTGGCCAAGGCAGTGACTATAGATACGTCATGCTCTGTGGATCGCCCTCCGAAAATTACAGCCACTGTTTCCATAAGCACTATTATTGCAATTCAGGCATACAATTTCAATATGCAATTAAGTCAGGCGTAGTTATCAGTCCAGTCATTCTGCATGACCACCAGATCGCCATTGGCTACGAAATGCTTAAGGTTCGAGTAGAAATCCAGTGGGTCTGATTCAATTCTGAGCTCTCCCTTGAAATCAGCGCCGGTTAGGCCCTGCCGGATATATTCCGTAGCTGAATTCTTCATGAGTACCACCATATCGGGTCTGGCGTCTGCGATGAGTTCACCGACCTTACGGTGTATTCTGGCCGTCTCGGCACCCTGATCGACGAGGCCGGGCGTGACATAGATCTTGCGCTTCGCCCCCAACTCGGCCAAGAGCCGGGTGCCTGCTCTTATGCCCTCCAGATTACCGTTATACGTATCGTCTACTACCCAGGCGTCAGCTAACCGGTAGGGTTGCATGCGATGTTCGAAAGGCTTAGTTCTGGCTATGCCGTCCCGCACCTGGTCTTCGCTAAGCCCCAGCTGCAGGGCCAACGCCGCCGCGAACGCTACGAAGCCCAGCTGATGCCTGCCGACCAGACCGGTCTTGAGCTTAAGCGATCGGCCGCCTTTTTTCAGCGTGAAGGATGTGCCGTCCAGATCCGTAACTACACGGTCCACCTTCCAGCCCAAGGCGCCGTCTTCGTTGAATACTTCGTAGGATTTCTTTATGAAAGGCTTGGCGTCCGGCGAGTCGCCGTTGACATAGACATTCTTTCCTTCAAGATGATCCGCAAGGCTGAATATGTCCTTGCCTGCCGCCTTGACGGTC
>CAZSAN010000161.1:0-6934 GCA_964604985.1 uncultured Candidatus Saccharibacteria bacterium
GCCCAATATGATGAAAACTACGCCGAATATCAGTTCGGTCCTGACCATGGAGGATTCCACGCGCTGGGCGAAGTTCGTAAGCGATTTCTGTAGCTCGCCGACACTGGAGGAGTTGAAAACGTTCTTTTCTAACTGATCCACAGCGAAGTCAGCAGCCAGCTTGGATATCACCAGAACTATGCCTGTCAGGGTCAGTACCATACCTATGTTACGCAGGCCCTTGCGCCTGCTAAGCGATATGAAGAATATACCGATGGCGCATAGCAGGCTCAGCGCCCCCATTATGTACGGCACCTTTTGCCCGAACTGATAAGATTTCGGCAGCTGTGACAGCTTCTCGTAGTACGGCTCGCTCTTCTTGTTGCCGTTAGGGTTGATAGAGCTGGATGTGATGACGGGGTCGCTCAGGAAATCGCCAGTGGTGCTCAGCCTTTCCGTCACCTGAGCGCCGGCTTGCTCAGGGGTCAGATCCTTGGGCCTGCAGGTGGCAGCCAGGGGATCCACGTTCCTCTCCTTGATAGCCTGGGCGGTAGTACATACCGGCAGCGTGGCGGTGTAGGCTTTCACGAGCCTGCCTACCCTTTGCGCGAAAGTCTCTTTCTGGGCTGTCAGATCAATCTTGAAAACAGGCGTGGCCGTCTTCCCTTCCAACCAGGCATAGTTGGCATCTATGAAAGTATCAACGTTCTTTTCGATGAGCGACGAGGGGAACGATGATTTGGCCGCTGCCCGGACGGCCGCGTCGTTCAGCGATACCGAGCCGGACTGGTCCGCACCCTCGGATTTAGCAGCCTGATCCGCCACATAGGCGACGAAGTGATCATAAACGTTGCTTTCGGCCAGATAGGTCTTGATTTTCTCCGGCTGGCCGACCGTCAGGTTCGCGCTGGTCGAATAAGCTGTGCTGAGCAGAGATATGAACAGGAGCAGAGACAGCACTACGACGACACTCTTCCTCAACCAAATCATTTAATCATTGTAACCAAAACCCCCTCCTTTTGTTAAATATTCCAATAAGAAGCGCAGATAGTAGTAGAGACGACAATCCTACATAGGTACAGACAGGTATCTTGCCATCAGAGTCTGATGTATGCACGCCCACCGTTTCTGCTCCTACCGACCCCAGGGCGCTGGTATAACCGGTCGTGGCTGTCTGCCCTGCCCCCTGTAATGGCGTGCCATCGCCGAGATTCGTGTATAGCGCCTCCCCCTTGGACTTATCGTGCTCTCCTGTCTCCTTCTTTGTTGCGGTTGCGACGACAAGGCCGTCGCATATGTCATCTATGCCATCGTGATCCATGTCTTGGCCGCTATTGATGACACCCGGGCAGGAGTCGAGTGCGTCATCCACGCTGTCGCCATCCATATCCGCGTCACCGGCCTGCACATACAGCGGGCGGACTATATGTAACGGCCGTCCATCGCTGCCATTGCCTAAGAGGTCCAAGGTATGCCCGCCAGGTATTACGGTGCTTGGCATGGTAAAGGCATCCTCTACGTTGGCAGATCCATCGCTGTGCATACGGCCTAGGAGCAGGCCCCCCGGGCCGTCCAGGTGCAGGGTATATGTATTGTCAGGCCGGAGCCCGTCCTTGGCGCCGTATACATGAATGCTGATGTTAGCGCCCCTTTTGCCCACTCCCTGTGCCATGGAATCATCGGGTACCAGGGTGTACAACGTACGTCCGGTCTCGGGAGAGTCAGCAAGCAGAGCCTGTGCTGCGTCCACGCTATTTGCACTATCTGCATCAGTGGCAGTGCCGGAGGATTCCATCTCGGTCTGATCAGTCCTGGCTATATCGCGGAGGTACCTGACGATGGCCTGTTCCATAAGTTCATGGCCGAGGGCGTTCGGATGATAACTCTCCCGGCCCAGTACGTTTATTCCCGAAGGGCCCGAGTCATCGCCCGCAGTAAGACCGTTCACGGCCACATCATAGCCAGAAGCTTCGCATAGCCTGTGTCCTGACAGTGATCGGCCTATGTCGATGTAATCCACCCCGGCCGATTCAGCGGCCTGTCGTATATCGTGGTTCAGATAATTTATGATCCTTGAAGCCAACTCCAGCTCGCTTCGATTAAGCTGGACGTTCAGCGCGCAATTACCGCCGCTCAGAGCCACCTGCGGGTAGCCGATAGCATATATGTGTGCTCCAGGAGCCTCACTCGCCAGCTGGTCATACAATGATTTCCAGCGAGGCACCGTGCGATCTATCAGGTTTTTTAGTTCGAGACGGTCTTCGTAGCTTCTGTAGCATGTATTGCTGCCCGGGTTCCTACTTATATGCGGCTCCACACAAGTGCGCAGTATGTCGCCGAAGCCTATGTCATTGCCGCCCACCGACACCGTTATGGCTTTCGGCTGCCAATGTTTAACGAAGCGCTGCTGCGAGATATATCCTGGTAGGAAGCCGGCTTCGATCGATTCCAGCGACAGTGGTTCCGAATTCTCGAGCCGGCTGAAGCTGGATCCTCCCCTGACCTGCCCTTTGTAGCTGGCGCTAGTGCTGGATATGTCTTCGATCACGGCGCCGGAACATGCCACCGAGTGTCCGCCTACACTGTCGAACAAGTCCTTCGTTAGCAGCAAGGGATACGAATTGACCGAAAGGTGGCAGGTGTCGCTAGCCGTGTCGGTACCCGCCAGGTAATCGAACGCGCCCTCGCCCGAAGTGTACGAATCCCCTAGTCCGATATACTCGGTTAGCGAACCTATGTTCGCCGCCGGAGCCAGCTCATACGTACCACCTCCTTGCCCGCGCGGGAACGCATCGAAGCTTAGCAAGGCCACGTTAACGAACCTAAGGCGAGAGACGGCCCGCAGATCCCTAATCCTCTGCCTTACATCCGGTAAGTAGTCGCGGTGTTCACAGTCTCGAGGCGGCAGATCGTACACGCTGTCAGCGTGCGGCAACTCGGCGCAGGTGCTCAGGTCATAGATTTTGAACTGGGGAGCCTGGTTGTCGGCGATCGCTACGAAGCGGCCATCTTCGCTGATTGCCACGTATGAATCCAAAGGCACGGGTCCGCCGGGACTGCCATTGGACTGAGCGAACGGCAGTAAATCGAGCGAGCCTAGATTGATCCGTACGAATGAACCGCTGAAAGTTTCGGCCGCCAGCCAGCTACCATCATCGGAAAACGCCAGGGTCTGAGGATTGATTATGAGCGGCTTGCCGGATGGCAGCGAAAGTGTCATGTCAGGTGGTACGGCAAGCTCCTTACCTGTGAGCCGGCCCAGTGCATCAACGCGATCCCTTAATTTCCCCATAGCGTCCCTGTATAAGCCGACGCTTGTACCCCCGGTGCTCACAGGGTTCAGCGAAATTACGTCCATGGCATTCGGCCAAGGCACCAGTATCTGATGTGCGGAATATGGCACCAGGCTTAAGCCTTCATCAGTGCCGTTGAATATAACCGTGTGAGCATCCATCATCCCAAAGGCCGTGTGAATGAAGCAGCCTGACCTCATCTGACTGTCGGATACCAGCCGGTAGGTTATGGTTGTACAGTCTAGGTTGTCGAAGAGCGCAGGAGTACGTTGTGTCGTAGCGATAAGACCGATATGTCGCACAGACACCGCGGGCGGCGAAATCCACTTGGATGCGCTGCTCACGTCAGCATGTACGATGATCAGACTCAAAACACTACCAAACAACACCGTGCTGACCGCTAGCGAAATCAGCCTGACAGCGTACTGCCGCGAAAATATAGTCTGCCCCATCGCTGACGACTATCGTCCAGGCGGACCCCCGGTACAAGCATAAGCGTAGGCATAACGAGAAAAATTAATAACCGGTTAAGCTCTCATTGACAATTTTGGTGTGATGTGCTAATGTTTAACTTAGATAACCAAAAACAAAAACAATTCTTAAATAGAAAGGTCTACGAAATGTCAGAAGTACCAACAGCAGTCACGAATCCGGCAGCGGCCGATCCCGCCGCCCCTGACGGCGGAGCGCCTACTACTGTAGAACAACTACAGGCAGATGCCACGCATTGGCTGGAGGTGGTTGAGGATGCGAATATGCCGCCCACCCAAGAGGCAGCAGAGAACCCAAGTGAGTTCCAGGTAGGTCGGAATCAAGTTATAGGCTACCTTAAGGAAGAGGTTGCCCACGGTGACGGCCAGGTCATGTTGCTCTTGGCCGAAATGGAGCAAGCCGCGCAGCGCAGTATAGCAGAGAGCGGCAGAGATGATGCAGTTGAGCAGCGCCAGGCGCGTAACTCGCGGTTTAACCTGCTCGCTAATGCCATGCTCGGCTTCCGGGGCCAAGCGGAAGCGCCAGGTGCTCCTGAAGCCGCGCCCTTAGGTCCTGATGTCCCTGCTGGCCCTGCACCTGAGGCTACTCCTCAGCAGCCCGTCCAGTAATATTCATCAGTTCCGCTTATCCGTGCCCTGCCCCGGTAGTATAATCGGGGTATGGAAGACAGTATATTCACGAAGATCATCAAGGGTGAGATTCCTTGCCACAAGATTTATGAGGACGAAAGGACGTTCGCCTTCCTTGATATCCACCCCAAGACGCCTGGGCATACGCTGGTGATCCCCAAGAAGCAGGTGGAGTTCCTGTGGGATCTGGAGGATGAGGACTACCACGCCGTGATGGCTACGGCCAAGAAGGTCGCTCTGCGCATCAGGGAGGTCTTCAAACCGCCCTACGTGGGCGAGCTGGTGGTCGGCGACGAGGTTCCGCACACCCATGTGCATGTATATCAGTTCGCCAACCTAGAGGAATCACGCCGTATTCCCGACCCCGATGCCGTCCCCGACAACGAAGAGCTGGCCGAAATAGCTGAAAAGCTTGCGTTTTAAGATACAATAGAGGCATGAAACTGCTCTATTCGATGTTCTTCGGAGCGGGAGTCGCTGCCATAGCCTATAGCAGGCTGGGCCGGCGCGTGGGCTATGGCAACGAGCAGAACGTCTGGACCATAGTAGGCGTTATCTTCGTTCTGGTGAGTGCGTTCTTCTTCACGATCATAGCCTTCCTGATTCCATCCGCATAAACCATATGTAGCCATTTAAGGCCATTCTGATTGGCCTTCTAGTATATTGCTGGTATTATATGGCTATGGACGAGCAGGGGTTGGGCAAAAGGCTGCAGGAGGCGCGCCAGAAGGCGGGTCTGACGCAGCAACAGCTCTGTCATCAAGCTAATCTGAGCTTCTCGACGCTGACGAAGATAGAGCGCGGCGCCATCAGGGCGCCTTCCATCTTCACGGTACAGGCGATCGCAGGCGCTCTAGGGGTGGGCCTTGATGAACTCGTAGGCCAGGCGCCGCGCGGCGCAGGCCGCCAGCTCGGCAGGACCAGGAGCGGAGCCAGCTTCATCTACTTCGATGTTAACGGCTGCCTGGTGCACTTTTATCAGAGGGCGTTCGCCGAGCTGGCGGCCGCCACAGGCGCCAGATCCGACGTGGTCGAATCGGCGTTCTGGCATTTCAACGATGATGTCTGCCGCGGCGCCATGAGTCTTAGCGACTTCAACGCCAAGATGGCCGAAAGACTGGGGTCGGACAGTGTGGATTGGCAGAAGCACTACATGGATATCATAGAACCCATAAAGCCTATGCAGGAGCTGCTCAAATGGGCGTCGGAACACTACAAGGTAGGGTTGCTTACCAATAGCATGCCAGGTTTCCTAAGCGCGATGAGGCGCAGCGGCCGCTTGCCTAACCTGCCCTATGATGCCGTAGTGGACTCCTCGGAGGTGGGCGCCATCAAGCCGGAGGCCAAGCTATACGAGATCGCGGCCGAGAGGGCCGGCTGCCGCCCCGAAGAGATACTGTTCATAGACGATTCCCGGGCCAATCTGATGGCTGCCGACAAGCTGGGCTGGAACGTGCTGTGGTTCGATGATTCCCATCCTGAGGAGTCAGCCGAACGCGCCCGCGAAGCCTTGGAGCCTGCGGACGGTCAAGCCGGCGGGCAGTCTGATCGGCCCATCGGCAGCCCTAACGCATAAAGGGCTTTCTGAGCTTCGTAGAAGGCCTATGACGCGCTTTCGGGAGCGGCATCGGGTACTATGGTGAAACGCTGCATCTCCCCTTCCAGCGCAGCCAGATGATCTTCCGTGTCCTTCAGCTGTTGTCTGGTCTGCTCGACGACTTCTTTGGGTGCGTTCTTGACGTATTGTTTGTTGCCCAGCCTGGCCTTGAGCTGTTTGCTCGAGTTTATGAGCTGGCCTTGCCTGACCTGTATCTCGCGTAGATAGCTCTGGGCTGCTTTCTGGCTAATGTTGAGCCAGCACTTATGACTAGTGCCCGTAAGGTAGAGGCCGCCTTCTTCGCTGCCGGGCGCGACTACAGCTGGCTCCGCACCCGCTACCCCTGTAGCGCCGGGCTGCCTGATACCGCCCGGCTGGGCTTGGACGACATCATGCAGGCGCGCCAAGTGCCGTATCATGCCCGCGTTGTCGCGCAGGAACGCATCGTCTTTGAAGAACAGGGTGGCGTCGTTGACCTTTAGTGTCTTGGTGATGAAGCGGGCCTCCGTGACGATGGCCTTGATATCCGCGAATTCGGCGGCTTTCTTCTTGTCGTGGCCTATGACCTTCCTTTGGAGCTTGCCTGCCAGCAAGGTGTCGCCTTCCCACTTCAGGGTCTGCCATATGGTCTCGGTTATGAAAGGCGCGAAAGGATGCGCCAGCACCAGCACGGTCTCTTGCAGATATGCCAGCATCTGTTTGTTCGGTTCGGCCTTGCTGGCCTCTATGTACCAGTCGGCAAGGTCGTTCCACACGAAGCGGTACAGCGTATCATGGGCCTCGCTGAAGCGGAAATTATCCAGATCCGCGCTGATGGCGGACTGGGCTTCCCTGAGCTGGCGCAGTATCCAGTGATCGGCCGCGGAAACAGGTTCGACATGGCTGCGGTCCACGTCGTCGCCGATGATATTCTCGGTATAGCGGGCTATGTTCCAGAGTTTGTT